>QMLT01000244.1 GCA_003646875.1 Deltaproteobacteria bacterium | reverse complement strand
TACTAAAACCTGATTCTTTAAGAGGTTTACTTTTAAACACTTTAGGCATTTCAGCTCACTTTAGGCACTTGAAAATACTCAACCATTCAACTACTCAACCATTTGACCATTCAACTAATCTAATCAACCACTCAACTACTCAACCAAATCAGGGTCTGTCTGCAAGCGTACGATAAATGTTGTTCCTTTTCCGACCTCACTCTCCACATCAATAGTTCCTTTATGTTTTTGGATGATATTGTATGCCATGTTCAATCCAAGACCTGTGCCTTTTCCCACATCCTTTGTGGTAAAAAATGGGTCGAATATCCTGGAGAGGTTTTCTTTGGGAATTCCCACACCTGTATCACTTATCTTAACCTCCACATAGCCATCAACAGCGCGGGTCCCAATCCTGATCTCTCCCTTTTTTTCTATGGCCTGGGCTGCATTTACCAGGACATTCATAAAGACCTGATTGATACGCTGCGGGTAACACTTGACCGGGGGAATATCCCCAAGGTCTTTGATGACCTCTGCCTTGTATTTAAGCTCGTTCCAGACAATATTGAGGGTGCTCTCTATCCCCTTGTTGATATCTGTGTGCTCCAGTTCCGCTTTGTCCACATGGGCAAAGTCCTTGAGGTCAGCTACGATCTTGGCAACCCTTGACATGCCTTCAAGAGACTCATCAATTATATTCTTGTAGTCATCGAGGATAAATGAAAGATCGATCTCATCCTTCTCCTTTTGGATATTTTCAAGGGCCTTCTGAACACCTCCATTCCCAGACATATCTTTTTCTTGTTGTAGAGCGTCTTCAAGCGCTTGATAATTGTCAAATAACCTCATCAGACCTTCCCGGTATTCATTCATAGTCCCTAAGTTGCTCTTGACGAAACCAACTGGATTGTTTATCTCGTGAGCCACTCCTGCTGCTAATTGCCCAATGGATGCCATCTTTTCTGATTGTATAAGCTGAGATTGAGTATTTTGAAGATCAGACAAGGTTTTCTTTAATTCCGCAGTCCTTTCATCAACCATTTTTTCAAGATTCTGGCTGTAGTTTTTTAGTTGCTTCTCCGCCCGCTTGGCCTCGGTAATGTCTCTGGCTGAACCTCGAACTCCAATTGGTCCTGTTGAGTCATAAACCAGGGAATTTCTGTATTCAACGATGCGCTCGCTGCCATCCTTTGTAACAACGTTTATTACGCCTTCATCTTTTCCATTCTCTTTTACCCTCTTTAAGTAATCTTCTACTTGATGCTTATACTGTTCTGGTATTAGATCTCTTACATTCAAATTAGCTAAATCGTCCTCGTTTAATCCGTATTGCCTTTTCCAGGCAAGATTAGCCTCAATAAAATTTCCTTCCAGATCATGAAAAAATAAGAAGTCAGATACGTTCTCAAAAATGTCACGATATCTCTCCTCGCTCTCTTTAAGCGCCTCCTCTCCCTGTTTCAAACTATCTATCATTCTATTAAAGGAATAGCTGAGAAGTCCCACTTCATCCCTTGATTTAATTCCCACCTTGTGATCCCAATTCCCACTCGATATAATCTTTGCAACATTGGCAAGATTGATAACCGGCCTGGAAATAGATCTGGACAGAAAAAGTGAGCCCATTATTCCAAGCAAAACGATAAGGCCGCCAAATACCATATTATGAATAATTAGATTTCTGATAGCCTCTCTGATTGATTTAAGGGAAAGCCCCACGATAATATGCCATCTTTTATTGCTTATGGTGATGGGAAGGATAGATAGGACGCCAAGCTCTTTTTGCTGCGGGAAAAAATAATTATCCAGTAAGATTTCCTGATCGGAGAGTAAAGAGGAATCAATTTTTTCGCCATAATAAGCCCTGTCACTGGCCAGATAGACCTCTCCATTGGGATTTACAACCTTGGTGTAGATTACTCCATGGCACCCAGCCTGGACTGATTCCTTCAGCATCTTTTCCACAAAGATCCAGTTTAAGGACAAAAAGGCATTCTTTGTGCTGGAGCCAATATCCCTGGTCATATATTTGGCCTTATAGATTAATTCTTCCTTGAAAATCCCTGACTCAGCCTTGACAGCCAAATATGTACTTATTCCCACAACAATAAGAATCAACAGTGTGGTATAGAGTACTATTTTGTGAAAAATTGAAACTTTGAGCTTGAATTCATCTTTTTGCATTTGTCCACTCACTTCGTTCGCTGTCATTTGTCATTGGACACTGATCCTTTATCAATAGGCATTTATCATTTATTATTGGTTAGTTGTGGATTGCCAGTTGTCTATTGTTCTTTAATCATTCGTCGTTTAGAGTTAATGGATTAACAGCTCAACGATTCGAACAATCAACCACTCAACATTCCAGTAACTCACTACTCATTCCACAATTTTAGTTCCCTTTAGCTCACTGTGTTCGCTGTAACTGGTCACTATTCGCCAAATGACAAGTGACTAATGACAAGTGACTAATGACAAGTGACTAATGACAAATGACTACTCACACCTCAACCCTCACACCAGGCTTTACATCCAATACCTTGACGTGAGGTGCCAGTTTTCGGGCCTGTTTCTTAAAACCATCGCTGGTCTGAACAAGAACCGGGAATGTCCCGTAGTGCTCAGGGATGGCAATCTTTGGTCTGATGAGTTTGCAGGCAAAGGCTGCCTCATCAGGTCCCATGGTAAAAACACCACCTATGGGTAGAATAGCTATATCCGGTTTGTAAAAATCCCCAATGATGCTCTTCATATCCCCCATCAGAGAGGTATCTCCAGAGTGGTAGATTTTTAGCCCATTTTCAAATTCCATTATATAGCCAGCAGCTTCACCCACGAAACGGTTGACCCCTTCAAATCCGGTTAACTGAGCACCTGCTGAATGAAAGGCCTCTGTCATGGTTATCTTGATACCATCAAAATCGGCTGTTGCGCCTTTATTTCCCAGGACAAAGGTCTGGCAGTTGGCTCCAGGGATCTGTGCTTTGATGAAAAAGCTTAGCTCCCATGGGGCTACAACTTTTGGCTTGTATAGCGCTATAAGCTCTTTTGCATCAGGGAGCATAAAATGATCTACATGTCCGTGAGTCCATAAAATCAGATTCACCGCGCCAAAGCCTCCCTTTTTTCTGTACCTGCCAGGGCATTTCGGATTTGTGCTGGTCCAGGGATCAAGCAGTATCTTTTTCCCTTTACACGATGTAAATAAAAAGCTCCCATGGCCAAGCCATTCAATGCCGACCTTGCCTGTGCCGATAGGACTTTTTTCAACCGCATGGGCAATTTGACCTTTAAAAAAGCCGCTAAGTCCAACCATGCCGATGGCAGCTCCCATACCCTTAAAAAATTGCCTTCTCGAAACCCTCATTTTTACCTCCTTATGCAAATGGTTGCTTTTATCTTTGTTCTTTCACCTCAATATAAGGGGTTAGGTCTAAACAGTCTGTTGAGTCCTGACCCGCTATCTTCAAAAGGATCCACCTTCCTAAAATAATGCAGGAAATATGCCACACTATCTTAATAGGTAAATCATTAATAATTCCAGATGGTTGAAGCTTTCTGATTGAAATGGAAGGATGCGTAACCAGGGGGAATATTATTTAGATATCGGGCGAGCGTCAAATCTTTGACAGTGGGTTAGAAAAATAAGTCTTATATAAGATGGGGTTTGAGTATGGATGGTTAAGTTAAATCTGTTACGTTAAATATTGATTTTTGAAATCTTTTATGATAAAAAGTTGATAGCCTTGTAAAAAGCCTTCTCAGCTTGTCCTTTCGTGTGACCTGTCTGCGTGCGGTCACGCACAGGCAGGAACGAGAAATCCGATGCAAAGCATCGTCCCGAGAATCGAGGAATCTCAATGACTCATGTAACAAGATCCTTCGCTTTGCTCAGGAC
>QMLT01000243.1 GCA_003646875.1 Deltaproteobacteria bacterium | reverse complement strand
GCTCACTTCGAGTAAAAGATGTATATGGGTGGGCATTAATGTGTATGCATATAACAAAAAGTGAAAACGGGCTTTGTATTCCATCAAGAACTGTAAATAGAGTTCATAGTCTTGATCGTCTCAAAAGAGCTTCTGTCCCCTATTGCCTCTGGCGATCACATGATAGAAAGCGCCAGGAAAGTGAATACGTGGTTTCCGAGCCATGCAATTTCTTTATCAGATATTGAGCAGCATGGTCAATACTTATTTAGTTAAGCCTGACCCCATTTTCGCAAGCCGTGAAAGCCTTTGGAAGGAGATGATTGGAAAGTCCCGCTTCAGCGGGAGAAAACCGAACGTAGGGTTTGATGAGGGGGAACTGGAAACAGGCTCAAGGCAAGACGGACTAAGGCGTCATCTCCGAAAGGAATGGCGCTAGCCACCGAAAGCCTAAAGGTACTGCGCCAGTTCTCTACTCTAGCTTTTATTAGCTCTGGGGACAAATAAGACACTCATCTACTTAAATGAATAAAATAAGATAAAAGATCTGGAGTGTGAGATTAGCTATCATAAAATCGGATAATGGAAACGAAAGAATCCGTCTTTAAGCTTGCGCCTCCTATCAATGCGCCATCAATGTCTGGCTGGGAGATAAGTTCTTTAATATTATCAGGTTTTACGCTTCCGCCATAAAGAATTCTAATAGTTTCCCCTGTATTGGGACCAAAGTTTTCTATCAGCCATCTCCGGATAAAGCGATGCACCTCCTGGGCCATCTCCGGGGTGGCGGTTTTTCCTGTTCCTATTGCCCAAACAGGTTCATAGGCGATAATTACGCTTTGTGGTAAATTTCCGTTTTTGCAGCTGGTCTCGAGTGATTCATCTAACTGAGTCTTAATTATGTCAAACGTTTTTTTATCCTCTCTCTGTTTTAATGTCTCGCCAATGCATACAATGGGTATTAATCCTGCCTCAATTGCGGCATCTACCTTTTGATTCACGGTCTCGCTGGTTTCAAAAAAGAGTGTCCGCCTCTCTGAATGCCCTAAGATTACATGGCCACAGCCTGCTTCCTTAAGCATCAGGGGAGAAATCTCACCTGTAAAGGCCCCCCCTGACTCCCAATGCATATTCTGCCCTGCGATAAGGATACCTGTCCCTGCCAGTAGTTCATGTGCGAGCCGAAGGGTAGTAAAGGGAGGCGCAACAAGCACATCAACCCTATTAAAATCTATTGTGGCGCTCTTGATTCCATTAAGGAGATCCCTTGCCTCATCAAGGGAAAGATTCATCTTCCAGTTGGCCGCCATTAAAGGTTTTCTGTTTCTCATTGTTGTGTTACCCTAAACTCTTAGAGATGTATACAGCAAGGTCTACCAACCTGTTTGCATATCCGAACTCATTGTCATACCATGCGAGTATTTTTACCATATCTTCTCCGATAGACATTGTAGATAGGGCATCCACAGTGGTAGAGGCAGTGATTCCATTAAAATCAGTAGAAACAAGGGGCTCGTCACAATATTCAATGATACCCTTCATGCTTCCCTGAGATGCCTCTTCAAAGGTCTTATTAACCTCTTGAGCAGACGCAGGTCTATCAAGCTGGACCACAAGATCAGTTAAAGAGACATTAGGGGTAGGAACTCTTAGCGCCATCCCGTTCATCTTGCCAGCCAGTTCAGGAAGAACAAGAGAAACTGCCTTTGCCGCTCCTGTGGTTGTAGGAATCATAGAAACACCTGCTGCCCTTGCCCGCCTGAGGTCTCTGTGTGGAAAATCAAGAAGCCTCTGATCCGTAGTGTAAGAATGTATGGTTGTCATAAGGCCTTTCTTAATACCAAACTTGTCTAATAACACTTTACAGATCGGCGCCAGGCTATTTGTGGTACATGATGCATTTGAGATGATATGATGCTTTATTGGATCGTACTGTTCATGGTTGACTCCGATTACCAGGGTAATATCAGGATCTGGGGCTGGGGCTGAAATGATCACCTTTTTTGCCCCGGCATTCAAATGTTTAGAGGCCTGTGATCTATCTCTGAAAAGCCCGGTAGACTCAAAAACAATATCCACGCCGAGATCCTTCCAGGGTAGCTTACCAGGGTCTTTTTCCGAGATGATTTGTATTCTTTTCCCGTTAACGACAATGGCATTCTCCTCAACACCAATATTAGCCTTGAGTATCCCATGCACTGAATCATATTTAAGAAGATGGGCAAGGGTATTGGGATCTGTAAGGTCATTGAGCGCTAAAAATTCAATGTCATCTCTCGTATATGCTGCCCTAAAAACCATTCTACCTATACGACCAAAACCATTAATTCCTACCTTTACTGCCATGACTGCCTCCCTTTTTGATCTTGATACGCCCTATTGGTTGCAGATTGTGTGTATTGTTTTCACCTAATTTCAAGTTTCTAGTTTCAAGTTTCCTTTCGTTCAAGTAATTCACTTGCCAGAGAGATACTTCTTTGTCCCGCGCTCTTTGCTATATCCGCTACCTCTGCAAGACTCTTCCCTTTCCTATTATCTGCAACAGATAATACCATTGGTAAATTTACACCTGTTACTACTTCTGCTGTGTCTTTTTGAAGAAAAGACAGGGCTAAATTTGATGGTGTCCCTCCAAACATGTCTACCAGGATTAGAACACCATCCCCTTGATCCAGAGATTTTAATTTGCTCTGGATTATATTTCTTAATTTCTTGCTGTCTTTTTGTGTCTCAATGGAAACACATTCTGCTGACTCGACAGAGCCCATGATAAACCCTGCTGCCTCAAGGAGTTCTTTCGCCAACCGAGAATGGGTTATTATAAGTAAACCGATCATTACAAAAATTAAAGTTCCTCATCCATATCCACTATAACCTGATAAATCTCTTTCCTTGATTTTGCACCCATCAATCGCTGTCTAAAACTAGCGTCTTTTAACATTCTTGATATCTTGGCGAGGGCCGTCAAATGCATACCAGCTGAATTCTCAGGCGCAAGCAAAAGAAAGAAGAGGTATGCTGGTTGTTCATCTATGGAATCAAAGTCCAGTCCATTAATACTTCTTCCAAAAGATAGTAAAAGGTTACTCAATTCTGCTAATTTTCCATGAGGCAAAGCAATTCCATCACCTATTCCAGTGCTGCCCAGCCTTTCTCTTTCTAAAAGAACCTGGAGAAGAGACCTCTTGTTTAGAGATGGATTCTGTTCAGTTATAACCTGTGAAAGCTCTTCCAGAACTCCCTTTTTATCGTGAGCTTTCAAATCAGGAATAATAAGCTGCGGTTTAAATATTTCTGAAAGTTTCATCCCTTTTCCTTGAAAATACCTATTTAGTAGAAGTTTCAATAAGGCCTAAATTTCCATCGTTACGTTTATAAATAATGTTAATGCTTTTGGATTTAGAATTGCTAAATACAAAAAAATTTCTTTTTGAAAGATTTATTTGCATAGCCGCCTCATTTATATCCATGGGTTTAATATCCACCCTCTCCGCCTTTATTATCGTTGGCCCTGACTCAACTTGCCCTTCTTGAGTTTCTCCACCATTAATCAACAAATCACTGCCTTTAATATTCTCTAATCTATATTCCTTTTTTCGAGACATTAACCTTCTGAGCTGTTCTTCTATCTTATCCATTGCCTGATCAATAGAGGAATACATATCACCGCTCTCATCTAACGCCTTAATTTTGTTTCCATCAATAGATATAGTCATATCAGCAATGTGTCGAAATTTTTCTATCTTAAGAACAATATGGGCCTCAACAGGTGAATCAAAGTACTTCTTTATTTTATACACCTTTTCTTCAACATACGACCTCAATTCTGTTGATGGTTCCATATGCCTAAAAGTAAAGGATATTTCCATTCTGCCCTCCCCAAAGAAAATGGATAATTAACAAAAAAAT
>QMLT01000242.1 GCA_003646875.1 Deltaproteobacteria bacterium | reverse complement strand
ACGAAACCGCATCAAGGATGCCGTGGGATATAAATGGTAAATGGCCTGATTTTCCTGTGGCGCAAAAATGGTTTGCCACTGGCGAGGCCCTTGCCCATTTGATGTTTCTGAGAAACAGGGGGATGGTAAATAAAGAGATGATTGGTGGGCTATGGCATTATTCGCGTAAATCATGAGGCACGATAGGTACGGGCCAGGGCAGGGTGGAATGTATGGATAACAAGAATAATTGTCGTTTGAAGGATAGGGCCAATGCATTTAAGATAGAGCTGCGGCGACTGGACACCGGCCATATCCCTTCTCGGTAAAAGCCCTTGCCTGGAAATATACAGACATTATGGCTACAACCAATAGGGCTAATTTCATACGGATGAGTTTTCTTGCTCCCTCGTGTGCCAGATAAATAGGCTCATTCCAAGGATGCTAATACCGGCTCCAAAATAAAATACCGATCTGATATTAATTGTATCGACTATAACACCGCCCAGGAGCGGACCTATAGCCATGCCTATGCTGAATGCCATGCCAAATATTGCCATTGTGGATCCCATACCAAAGTTCCGGCCCTCCTCGACCAGAAGAGCCGAGGCGGCGGGAACGGAAATGCCACCCCCAAGGCTTCCAAGAGCGCATACCCCAAATAGCTGCCAGAAATTGGTTCCCGATGAAATCAAGGACAGGAAAGCGATGTTTATAATACTGCCCGCGATTACCAGGAATCTCCTGTTGGCGACGTCAGAAATACGACCGCCAAATGGCTGGAACAATGACATCACTAGAATATTCGCTGCTATCAGTATGCCTATGCGAGTCGGTGTCAAACCGATATAGATACCCGCAAAAATGGGGAGAAAACCGGCAAAGGCGCCTCTCCCCACAGCAAAAGCCAATCGGAAGCACAGCAGACCCTTTATGATATTACTTCTCAGGATTTTTCTGAAAGAGGGACGAGATTGGTCTCTTATTTCTTTAGGGACAGCGTCGGGAAGGAAAAAGATTACCATGAGAAAGCCCAGCAAATTCAGACCGCTCATAGTGAAAAAGGCAACTTTCATCCCAAAATGGTCAGTTAGCGCACCTCCCATTAAAGGGCCAAAACCAAAGCCGCTAAAAAAAGCGGCGTTAAAATAACCCTGCCATTTTCCTTCTTCAGCCTCTGGAGAGATATCTCCAACATAGGCCTGGGCGATAGGAATCACCATACCCGCAGCTACTCCTTGAATCAGACGCACCAGGGTGAGTTGGAAGGGATTCCCGGCCCATATGTAACCAAGAGAAATAATGGCGTAAGTAAAAAGACCGACAGCAAGAAATACCTTTCGTCCACTCCGGTCTGAGAGCTTTCCCACAATAGGCATAACGATTGCCCGGGAGATAGAGAAGGCCGCGAAGATTGTGCCTATCCATATTCCGGTTGCCCCCATTTTTTCAGCATAAAGAGGCAGCAGAGGGGCTACTATCCCCACCCCCAGCATGGAGGAAAAGATGGATAAAGCCAACACGGGGAAAACTTTTTTTATCATGAGCAAGTCTCAAAAAACGGAAACTAATTGCCTTCCTTAATATGCGCCTTCAACCTTGCTTGTCAGTGAAATTTGCACACTGGATCCGTGTGTATATGGATTAATCCAGGGGGCTGGATTTCAACTTAATATCAAGAACAGGGCTGCCATTAATGGCATCCAGTCCTTCAACATAGAGGGTTGTTCCGTGAATCTTTATCAATGTAACATCCTGGATCCCTATCTTAGAAAGTCTATGTGGGGTACGGGATGCAAAAACGCCAACTTCCTTACCATCAAGGCCTCTTTTAAAGACCGATTTCACAGATTTCGTTTGATGTAAGTAATAAACAATGGTTAAGAACTTTTCCTCTTCTAACTTATACATAAAACGTTTCTGTGATGGAATGAGGTCAATACATGATATACCTTTTGGGCCAATTAGGCCGAAATCACTTTCATTTCTTTTTAGCTCATTTCTGACTTGCCCAATTGGATAAATTTCAAATGGTTTTATTTGTCCATATATGCAGGCCGGACAGAGAGGCCTATTGTCAATAATAACTATTTTTTCACTTGCAACTGTTTTCCCACACTCCGCACACCTCTGAATGTTTTTTTTCATAATTACTCAAAAATTACATATAATGTGAAATTATTTCTTATGTCTGATATTTTCCTTAGACCATTCGATCAATTCTTCGAAAGATGTTCCTTTTTATCTCAGTAAACGCTTGGATATCAGCACCAGGTAGAGTGGTTATTCCAATATGAATGCACTATTATTCGTGAAAAGACAAGGGTATTTCTCTTGACAGATATATATGTTGTGATGTATCAAATTAGAAATGTATGATGAGATTAGAATAAAAGGAGGAGAATCATGAGGACTACTTTGAGTATAATCAAGGCTGATATTGGGAGTATTGGCGGTCACATTAAGCCAAGCCGCCAACTGCTTGAAAGGACTCGAGAGTTTGTGATTAACAGCGGCAAGGGCTTGATAGATGACATATATGTAAGCCATACGGGAGATGATATAGCGTTACTTTTTTCTCACCAAAAAGGAACAGGAAATGAAGACGTTCATAAACTTGCCTGGGATGCCTTTTTAGAGGGAACCAAGGTGGCCAAAGAACAGGGATTATATGGGGCAGGTCAGGATCTCCTTAAGGATGCCTTCTCTGGCAATGTAAAGGGTATGGGCCCTGCTGTTGCAGAGATGGAGATCGAGGAGAGACCCAATGAACCTTTTCTTTTCTTTGCAGCGGACAAAACCGACCCAGGGGCATACAATCTGCCGCTTTATCTTGCTTTTTCTGATCCTATGTTTTGTCCTGGCCTTATGCTAAGCCCAAAAATGGGAAAAGGTTTCACTTTTCATATCATGGATGTTGAATACACTGAAGGGGATCGGATTATAGAATTAAATACCCCGGAGGACATCTATGACATTGCCTCCCTTTTACGAGACAACGAGAAATTTGTGATTGAGAGCATTTATTCCCGAGAGAACGGAGAAATAGCTGTTTCAGTGAGTACATCACGTTTACATAACATAGCAGGGAAATACACAGGCAAGGATGACCCAGTAAGCCTCGTAAGGGTTCAGGGTAATTTTCCTGCCACAGGTGAGGTTCTCTCTCCTTATAGTATCGGACATTATGTTGCTGGATTTATGAGGGGAAGCCATATTGGACCACTCATGCCTGTGAAGATCAATTCCCCGGTCTCTTATTTTGACGGTCCCCCGATAGTAACATGCCATGCCTTTTGTGTTCATAACTGCAAGTTCACAGAGCCAGCAGATACCTTTGATCACCCATTCTGGGATTATGTAAGAGACAAGATATCGAGGAAGGCGTTAGAGCTGAGGGAACAAGGATTTTCGGGTGCTGCCATGCTTCCTTACAGTGAATTAGAGTATGGGGGAATTGTGGAAAGATTGGAGCGGTTGGATAAACTGTTTAAGGTAAGGTAGTAATAGCGGTTGATACATTCTCTACCTTTTTGACAGCTTGATTGGATGTACGCCAGAGTTTGAGTAGTTAAATGTGCCTGTAGCCCGTTGCGGTGGGAAGAATAAGATGATAACGTGTGCCTTCTGCAATCAAGAGATAGAATTTGAAGGCAGGGTTTCTCGCAATGATACTTGCCCAAACTGCGGTTGCGATCTCCATTGTTGCCTCCAGTGCAAATTCTATGATTCAGGATCATATAATGAGTGTAAAGAAGTATTGGCTGAGAGGACAATTGACAAGGAAAGGGCTAACATTTGCGAGTATTTTGTCTTAAAAGGTTCAAAGGAAGAGGAGTCTGGCAGAAAAGCAGCGGCAAAAAAGGCCTTAGAAGATTTGTTTGGGAAGAAATAGCACATAAAATCAAAATT
>QMLT01000241.1 GCA_003646875.1 Deltaproteobacteria bacterium | reverse complement strand
GCCTGTAACACCTTGGGAGGCCAGAGCAGCGCTTAAAACTGCACTCCGCGCCGAAAAACCAGGCTGCATTCTTTTTACTAATCCTCCATCAACAAGGCACTGGGCATTACCCGCAGTCTGGCTGTAAACAATGCCAAGGGTATTTAATATTTCTTTCTCGCCTCCATGTAAGATTTTTGCTGCGGCTGCCGCAGCGCCAAAGGAGCCACATGTTGCGGTCCTTATCCATGAAAGGGGAGACAGTATTGCCGAGCCAATCCTGCAGGTTATATCAACTCCTAAGGTAACAGCAGTAATAAATTCTTTTCCATCAACCTTCCCTTTAGATTCAGCCATTGCAAGGGCAGCCGGAAGGGATGAAACATGGGCATGCATAGCGGAGCTATCAAGGGTATCATCAAAATCAAGGGCATGCATTAAAACGCTGTTTGCAAATGCAGCCTCAGGCGGTGAAACCCTATCCCCATAATAAATGATGGTGGAGCCGGCCTTATTTGATGACCATTTTTTTACCAGATCCACCACCTCTTTACAACCTGGCTCCCTTACGCCTGCAAGGCCAACACCAATGGTGTCAAGGATAAACTTCTTTGTCTCATCAACAACCTCTATGGGGAGATTGTCATAGTTTATTTTTGATATATAGGTAATTAATCTTTCAACTGTGGCATCCATAGATATATTCACTTAAAATCAATCATCTTCTACTGTGACAGTAATACGCCCACCCTTTTGAAATTTCTCTTTTTTTAACCTCCTGTAATAAGAGCTATGCAGATTTAGGGCTGCAAGAGGATTATGACCAGTTACCCTATCCTTTGTTACTAATGTTGTGCATAGGGCATTAGAGTATCGCATAAAAAGAGAGTCATGACCAACACATAATCCAAAGATGATATTGAAATCTGTCTTTACTTCATTCAAAACCTTTGCCTGGGTTATAGGGCTGCACATCGACTCAAATTCTCCTACGCTAACCTTCTGATCTTCTTTTATGCCAAGAAACTCTTTGGGTGTTCTCCCTACCATACAAATAACTGATGCCACCTCAAACCCCTGTTCCTTAAATATCTCCGACAAGATCCTGGCCTCATTTCTAAGACCCCCACAAAAAGCAATGCCCAGCCTCTTAAAGCCTAACTTATTGGCAAATTCAATTGTCTCCTGGATTCTGGTTTTTGTAGGATAAACAACATAGGGATATTGTTTGCCCCTGTTTGCATAACATTCACCCTCCTGAATAGTAGCATAAAGAGCAAATTCCTTTATCTCAGGTCTCTCATATTCTGTGAGGGAGTCCTTCACCACATGAGCAAGGTTTATCGTCGGACAAAAATCAGGCCCATGCCCGTCTTCTTGTGTACATATCTTATTTTTAACATTACACTCAGCACATTGTGGTAGTTTTATTAGCTTTTGCGCCATCCATCTGCTCCTTTATCACAAAGCCTATTTGGAAAATGACATTGATATCATTAACCCATCGTCCCTTTTTGCTTGCTCCACAATCAATTTCTGGATTTCCGCTTAATTTCGACTTAGAGGGATTTAAATGTCCCAAACAAAAGAAGACTATCAATTATTGTTAGTGACCTTATCTATTAAAAGTCAGTGAGAATACTAATGATTTGACTAACATCATCAAGCCCCTCTAAACCCTCAATCATCTGGATCAATTTGTTAATATTGTTCTCAGGGATAGGCCGTGCAGAATATGGAAGGCATTTTTTGAATTTCTCAATACAGTCTTCCATAGTCATCGGTTTTTTAGGATGGCCTTTAACATATTCTATGTAGGTAGAGTATGTAGCGCCACTCTTTGTTCTTATATCCACTTTGTTTGGAGGTATTGTGGCAATTTTATCTAAGTCCGGATCGATTATTACCTTTACGTGCTGGGCAAGATTTAAAACATCCTTATTTTTGATTGCTTCCTCAGTGAGGGCCGTCAGTTCTAAACCTCCCCTTATAGCGGCATTAGCCACTGCATAAGGGACGCTGAAATGAGCATCTCTAACATTTTGTGGATGATATTTATTTTCCCCTTTACCGCATGCATTATAGACAAAGGCGCTGGTATGAACGATAATTTCCTCAATATCTCCAGGGCTTATCTGATTTTCCTTCATTATCTTCATTGTAGCATCAATTGGGATATGGGTGCCCTTGCCGCTGGGGTAAGGTTTTATGCTGACGTATGCTGACTCGAATCTCTTCCCCAGCTCACTAATCACCATGTCGGGATCATATTCATTTCTATCATAAACCGGGTAAAACCCGTATGTGCCCTGCAGAACATTTTTTGACCCGGTAAATCCCCTTTTGGCTAATATTACTGCCAGAACTCCTGCCCTTGCTCCAAATCCCTGTTGTACCGGAACAGTGGAAACTCCTTCTTCATAACCCTGGGCGCTACCCGAACACTGAGTATAGGCTATACCCATCGCATTTGCCATCATCTCTTCATCTAAACCAAGAAGCTTTCCACCTGTAGCAACTACACCAAAGGGGGCATATGTTTCACCCTGCCACCCATGGTATTTGGTGGCAGACATGCGCAGCCGACAGGCAATATCTGAACCCAAAATGTTTGCCAGTATAAAATCTTTACCGCTGACTTTTCTCTCTGCATATTCAGAAAATGCAAATGTCACAGGCACAAACGTAGCGCCAATATGACCTCCTACCCCCTTGCCTTCTCCGCCCTCGAAGACATCATCAAAATCCATAGCCCTTGCCATTGTGCAATTTGCCATGACTGCATGAAAGGCCGGAACCTTCCCGCCGTAGATCATAACAGTAGATTCTTTTTTGCCACCATAATCCAGGACAAAGCGCACTATTCCTTTTCCTTCCGAAGTAGAGCTGCCAAGGATAAGGCATCCAAGTGTATCAAGCACAGACCTTTTAGCAGCCTCTATAGCCAATACTGGTAAATCCTCATACCTTGTTTCAAGCACATTTTTCACGAGTTTATTTATCAGGTCCATAACCACTCTCCGTCTCAATGTTATCTGTCTTATAAAACAATTATCCTATGGATATATTGATTTTCTTTGCTTGAGAAGATTGCACATTTACATGTATTTCCTTCCTGAATACACGGCAAAGTTGTAATATTTATAATAGCAATCTAGATCACTAAAGCCTATTTCCTTTAGCCATTGTAACTGGATATTAAGAGAGGAAGGTCTGTCGTAGCGCATTCTATCAATAATTTTTAATAATTCATTCTTGCTGAGACCGGCCTCTTTTATCCAGTTCATCCACATATCCTGGTATTTCTGCTCGATTTTATCCGTCTCTCCTTTAACCAGGTCTGCATTGATGAAAGCGCCTTCACGTTTCAGTGCATCAAACACCCTTTGATAAAGTGATTTCTTTTCATTATCAGAAAGATGATGTATGGACATGGCAGATACAATAAGATCATATTCCCCTGGAAGTGTGGAATGAGAATAATCCCATATCAAAAAGTTTACCCTCTTATTCAATGAAAAACGCTCTTGTGCCTTCTCGAGCATCTTTTCAGAAAGATCCATAAGGGTCACTGTCGCATTCGGAAAAGCGCTTATAATAAAGGCTGTAAGCAAGCCAGTCCCTGCTCCCAAATCAAGGAACGTAAAGGAATCAATGACATTAAATGGAATTAGATCAATTGCTGTCTGATAGAAGGCATTAAAGCAGGGAATTATCTTACGTCTTTGCCGGTCATATTGATCCGCACCTGTGTCAAATATTTCTTTTATGCTCATGTTAGTGTTTATTATGTTTATGGGGTTTGTTGAGTTTATTGGGTTTAGGTGGTTTATTGGGTTTAAAGCAATCTCCATTCTAATATCTAATATTATCTATAATGCTCCAAAGAGAAGCTCTCCTATATCCCACACATTAATGCCCATCT
>QMLT01000240.1 GCA_003646875.1 Deltaproteobacteria bacterium | reverse complement strand
TAGATATTATATAAGTTGCAATATATGCTAAGGCACTCGCGCCAGGGCAGGCTTGGTGGCTGAATAGTTACAATTTATGTTTTAAAAGAGCCAAGTCTGGTAAGGGATTTGACGGGCTGATTCAATCGTATTATTGCTTTCTATGGTAAGCCTGGATCACCTGATCCAGCTTCTTGGCAGCATTTTTGTGGTCGAAACGTTCACTCAGGGCTCGGGCAAGGGCGCTCATATTCTTCCTGAGACGGATGTCCTTGAGAAGTCTTATAACATAACCAGTGAACTCATTATAATCGTCTGTCACAAACATCTCTTCGCCAATTACTGGGTCAATGCCAAATGCCGCAAGCCTCGTTGAGACGATTGGCAGTCCACAGGCCATGGCTTCGAGCATCTTTCCACGAAATCCTCCCCCAAGTTCAACAGGAGCAACAAAGACGTCGCTTTTCCAATAGGCGTCTCTTACATTCGAGTGTGCTCCACCCTCCCGGACAATAATGCGGTTACTTCTGAGGGCAAGGAGCTCAGGCGGAGGCGCAAACCCTATCGCGTAGAATATAGCATCGGGGACCTCCTTAGATATCCTTTCCCAGCAGTGCTTCATAAAATTCTGCACAGCATTGACATTTGGGTAATGCTGGAAGTTTCCAAGAAAGAGTATATTCTTTGAATTCCAAGATTTCTCAACAGGACGCCTATAAAAGGTAGTGTCTACACCATGATGAACAACACCTATTTTTCCCTTGAGGTCTGGTGCAAGACGGATAAGGACCTCCATATCCTCACGCGTAAGGGAAAGCACCATATCGACCGATCGATACATCCTGAACTCGTAGTCATAGAGTTTCTCAATCGCCTGTTCACTAATATCCTCTCCCTTGCTGACACGCTGCCGAAAGGCCTGAGTATAGCACTCATGAACAGAGATAATCGTCATGGTGTCCCGAGGAATAATATCTTTTGCCCCTTCAAGATACTGGCCCATCATTGAGTATTCAGCGATAATCGCATCATAAAAATTTCCTGCGAGAAGAGATCTAAAGGCCTCGTCAAGTTGTGGATTATATCCACCATCGCCTGAAAGGAAAAAAGGAGGGCGATTGAGCGTAGCTTCAAGCTCTTTAACCTGTCTGGGGGTTCTTCCCCTGGGGGAGTCGATGAGTACGATATCCTGGCAATATGCATCAAGGCTTCTATCTGTATGCTCCTCATCTGAAGAAGCTGGAGCAAGAACCGTTATCCGATAGCCCATTTTGGAAAGGTTCTTGATCCTATGATGGATGAGTATGGGGCCTCCAATGACACTCTGTCTGGGAAAAACTTTGGGTATAACGAGAAGATTCAAGTTCGACTTTCCTTTCTCCCATCGTAATTTTATTCTTTTCTCTTGTCTTCAATGCTAGTTGTTATTATTTCTTCGATAACCTCTCCCATCTTTTTGCCAGGCCGAACTCGCCCTTTGTACGTTATTCGTTCCACAACCTTCTTCATACCCACAACAGCCAACCCCCACGTCCAGACATGTCCTTCTTTTGTATCCAGGATAAATACAACTGAACTTCTTCCTCCCTGTCCCCCAATAAGTATCGCTGTATAACGTCCAACCCCTGAATCTGCTGCTATTGTTGGCGTTGCTATTAGCAAAGTAACCATTATAACTAAACTTGTAAATATAATTCTCATGATGTCCTCGGCTAGAGATTATTTTGAGAAAAATTCCTTTTATCGAATAAAAATATAACCAAAAAAGATTCGAAGATCAAGATCCACACATTTTCCAGGGCTCTCTTCCTCTTCACACCACATCTTCTATACTATTAAATTAGAAAGTTTCGAGCTGAACTCTCTCACCTGTTAACAATCATGGTCATGAAAAATATTTGAGTTGCTGTATTTAAAAAAGGGCGCCTATAAATAGGAAGGGTATTTAGTCTGCTTTAACAAGCAATACCTGACCGGGATAAATAGTGCTTCGAGGGGCCAGGCGGTTTATCCTAAGAAATTCAGAAAGGTTCATGCGGTGTCTCTGGGCGATCATATATGGTGTATCCCCCTTTAAGACTATATATTTCTGAGTCTTTATTTCCCTAAAAACACTTACATCTTGAGGGATCATGAGAACCTGTCCTATACGTAGATAGGTATCATTGAGCTTATTCACAGACTGGATAGCCTCGGTTGTTGTTCCAAACCGATTGGCAATCCTCCAGAGAGAATCCCCTTTCCGAACCACGTATTCTGCGGATTTTTCTATTGTCTTTACGCTAGTGGCAGGCAAGGAAATCCTCTTTAACGAGGCATATCTTCTAGTCGGAATCTTGAGTTTCCAACCAGCTCTTATAAAATGCCTGCTTTTTAGTCCATTCATAGCCATAATTGCCCTGACACTCGTTCTATATCTGCGTGCGATAACAGACAAAGACTCACCTGTTATAACCCTGTGTTTTACATAGGAAGAAACAGGGGGTCGCCAGCTTGGTATATCGCCTAATTTTGAAAGGAGTTCTCGGCCCTTGCCTTTGGGCACCTTCAATACATAGGCTCTGTCGGGGGTATAATTGTACCTTAATTCTGGATTGAGATCTTTTAAAAGCCTGTACGATACTTCAAGGTGTTTTGAGACTGTCTTGAGGTGAAGCTGCTTGTCAATGGTAACATCTTCGGTTTCAATTTCTTCCTCTACAGGGGGAAGGCTGAAGCCATAGGCTTCAGGATCATTCAGAATATGCAAGACAGCCAGAAACTTGGGGACATAAAAGGCTGTCTCAACAGGAAGCTTTTCATAAAGGTCCCAGAAATCGTCGAGATAGCTGATCCTTTGTGTCCGAATACACCTCAATACTGTCCCCTCTCCGCAGTTATATGCAGCAAGAGCTGTTGTCCAGTCCCCAAAGATTTGATGCAATTCTTTAAGATATGCTATGGCTGCCATGGTCGATTTTTCAGGATCCATCCTCTCGTCGATCCAACGGTCCCTCTTTAATCCGAATTTATATCCTGTTGAGGCAATAAACTGCCATAGTCCGAGAGCTCTGGACCTTGAAAGCGCTCTAATCTTGAATCCACTTTCAATAAGGGGCAGCCATGAAAGCTCCTCGGGTAGACCTGCTTCCTTGAGAGCCTTTATGATGGCAGGACGATATCTACCTGATCGACGATACGCATCAAGAAAATATTTTCTCTCCCTGCCCCTAAACATGGCCAATGCCCTTTCCACATGCCTGTTAATCACAAGAGGAATTACCTTGTTATGCCCATTAACCACCGTGAACCTTGAAGAGTAAACTTCCATAATCCGCTTTGATATAGTATAGCGCAAATCGTCTCGTTGTTGTAAAATCTCCGGGCTATCTTCATTATTGACTTTCAGTATGAGTGAATAGGCCTGATCAAGGGCATCAATGGCATTAGGCAAATCTCCCTGTTGCCAGAAATCATACGAGGCCTGGCAAAATTCAAGAGCTGAATCAAGTATTTCCTGGCTGGTTTTTTCTGGGGTTTGCGGAATGTCGGACCGGGGACTGCTTTCAAGGGCTTCAGGTGGGGGTAAAGGTTCTTCTTTCTCAATCTTGACAGGGCTAACAATTTTTTGTTTTTCATCAATCTTGGACAGAGTAGCGACTTTTTGCTCCTCCTCAGGTTTTTCAGGAATGGCAATCTTTTCTTCTTTCTCATTCTTGGATAATGGCGTAAGATCTTTCCTGCCCTCCTTCTTTGCAATTGCCGATACCTCTTCTTCATTGTTCTTGGGTAGGGATAAAAGAACGGCAATGTTTTGTTCTGCCTGCTTTTTAGGGAGAGAAGAAACTTTTTGCTCCTCCTCAATCTCTCCAGAAATACCAATCTTTTCTTCTTGTTTATCGCCTGGCAGGGACGCAATTTTTTGTTCGGGTGTTGAAGGGGGTGGTTTGGAAAAGGGCTCTTCTACGACATCCTTATCTG
>QMLT01000239.1 GCA_003646875.1 Deltaproteobacteria bacterium | reverse complement strand
ATTTTGTTTTAAAGCAGGAATTTATTTATGGATAAAAAAACCTTGTTGGCTTTAGGCCTGTCATTCCTTGTCTTCCTTGTCTGGTCCGTTTTATTTGGCCCAAAGCCAACGGAGAAATCAACTGAGAAACAGTCGATACCCAAAAAAGAGCAATCTCAACCCGTTTTAGAAGGAAGACTATTACCCCCACCAGGCCCAAAGCGGGATTTTATGTTAGAGACGGGAAGAAACACCAGAGATATCACAGTTGAAACAGACCTTTATATAGCTAAGTTTTCTGGGTCTGGGCCTCTCATTAAGAGTTTTAAACTGAAAAAATATCGATCAACGCTTGAGAAAGACTCTCCTTTAAAAGAATTAATTCATGTTAAAAACAAAAATGGCCACGGATTTAATCTTGGTTTCTCTGGGAAAAATATACCCAATATCAACTGGGCTACTTATAAGGTAAACCGTAAAGAAATTACAATCAGGCCGGGTGGACAACCAAAGGAGTTGATCTATGACCGGGTATCACCTGAAGGAATAGAGATACAAACAAGGTTTATTTTTTACCCCGACAGTTACAAAATTGACCTATCGGTAGACATAAATAATAAATCTGAATACCAAATTGATGACAATCTTTCATTGAACATAGTGCATCTCCCACAAAAGACTAAAAAACGCTATGGCGCCTTTGAGGGTATGGCCTTGCTTCTCGAAAATAAATTAAAAGAGATTAAGGTTGGAAAACTAAAAGACAAGCAATTTTTTGGCCAGATATCCTGGGTTGCCCGTGAAGAACCGTATTTTTTGGCCGCTATCGTCGATGAAAAGAGCAGAAAATCAACTGTAAAAAGTAGCATTCTACCTGACGATGAGATAAAAATATCATACATCACTCCTTCGCTCAATCTCAGGCAGGGCCAGAATACAACGGAAAACTTTACCCTTTACCTCGGGCCCATGGATCTTTATATACTAAAGGCCCTTAACAAAAAACTGGAAAAGGCTATCAACTTTGGATGGTTTGATATTATCGCTAAACCCCTTCTGGTTACGCTTCGTTTTTTCAATAAATACCTGTTTAATTATGGTCTTTCGATTATATTGCTTACTATTATCATCAAGATACTGTTTTGGCCTCTCACCCATAAAAGTTATAAATCTATGAAAGAAATGAGAAAGCTTCAACCTATGATGGCCAAGATACGGGAGAAATACAAAGGAAATAAGCAAGAAATGCAGAAACAGCTTATGGGTCTTTATAAAACCTATAAAATTAACCCCATGGGTGGTTGTTTACCTATGATAGTCCAGATTCCTGTTTTTTTCGCCTTTTATCGAATCTTACCGAACTCAATAGAGTTACGACACGCTCCTTTTTTTTTATGGATTAAGGATCTCTCCGCACCTGACAGGCTTTTCTCTTTTCCCTTCCAAATTCCCTTTATGGCTCCCCCCTACGGTATACCTGTGTTAACCCTAATAATGGGAGCATCCATGTTTCTCCAGCAAAAAATGACACCAACTACAGGAGATCCTGCTCAGGCCAAGATGATGATGCTTCTGCCAATTGTATTTACATTCTTGTTTATTAATTTTCCCTCTGGTTTAGTGCTTTATTGGTTAGTAAACAATATACTATCAATAGCTCAACAATACAGGATTAATAAACAAGTGGGCTAATTTTAGGAGGAAATTTTATGTCATCTGTAGAAATAGAAGCTAAAACAACGCAAGAGGCTATTAAAAAGGCCTGTAAACATTTTAATTTAAACGAGGAGGAGCTTAATATAGAGGTATTGGAAACCAGGTCTGCTGGAATTTTTGGTTTAGCAGGCAATAAGAAGGCTAAAATCAGGGCAACACCTAAAAAGGATAGTGATATAGCGCTTGCCCAAGAAATACTCACAAAAATAATTTCATTAATATCCCCAGACGCAAAGATATCTGTAGAAAAAAAAGTTGATGATATCGTTTTAAATATAGGAGGCAATAACCCTGGGATCCTAATAGGTCCTAAGGGTAAGACCTTAGAGGCATTAGAATTTATTATCAATAAGGCAGTAAATAAGGCATCTGAAAAAAGGGTAAGGATAATTGTTGATGTAGAGAATTACAGGCAAAGAAGACAGGAATTTTTAGAGAGACTCGCCTTTAGAATGGGCGAGAAGGCGAAAAAGACAAGAAAAACTGTCACGATAGATCCAATGAGTCCGCACGACAGAAGAATTGTTCATCTTACCCTTAAAGGAGATTGTCAGCTCCAAACAAAAAGTAATGGTGAAGGTTTCTTTAAGAGTGTGTTTATTATTCCAAACAAAAAAAAGATCGATAAAAACAAAAATGATTAGTCCCGCGTAGTTTCTTTTATCATGGATTATAAAAAGGAGACTATTGCTGCTATAGCTACTCCAATAGGGGTAGGCGGTATAGGAATAATCAGGATTAGCGGTTATAATGCTGAAAACATCGCACGGAAAATTTTTCGGTCAAAGTCCCCTATTAAATCATTTGATAGTTTTCGTCTTTACCTCGGCCACATTATCGACCCGAAATCAAACCTTCCTGTCGACGAAGTTCTGCTTTCCGTAATGCGAGCCCCATTCTCTTATACCAGAGAAGATGTGGTCGAAATCAATTCTCACAGTGGTTACGAAATCCTGTCATATATCCTTCAGATAATTCTTCAAACAGGCGCAAGGCTGGCCAAACCTGGTGAATTCACCCTCAGGGCCTTCCTTAACGGGAGGATCGATTTAACCCAGGCCGAAGCGATTATAGACTTAATAAATGCGAAAAGTGATATGTCAATAAGGCTGGCAACCGGACAGCTTATTGGAGGATTAAAAACAAAAATTAATGAAATTAGGCAGGCGCTCATCGAAATCCTTGCAGACATAGAGTATTTAATAGATTTTCCTGATGAAGAATCTTCTGAACTAACAAAATCATACATAGTAGATCATCTAAACGAAAAAGTTATAAAGCCAGTTAAAAAGCTTATAGATGCCTACACGCAAAGAAAGATATGGCATGAGGGGACCGCCGTAGTTATAGCCGGCAAGGTTAATGTTGGTAAATCGAGCATTTTAAATAGGTTTTTACAGGAGGACAGGGCAATCGTCACTCCAATACCAGGAACAACTCGCGATATTCTCGAATATACTGTTACTATCAAAGGGCTCCCTTTAAAACTGGTAGATACAGCCGGTATACGAAAGGTTAGAGGAGAGATTGAAAGAAAGGGTGTAAATTTAACAAACACTCAACTTGGCCTGGCTGATCTAACTCTTTTGGTGATCGACCGAAGCAGGCCTTTAAATCAATACGACTTAAATATCTTACAAAAAGTCAATAAAAGAGCCGCTATAGTTGTTATAAACAAAATTGATCTTCCAGCGAAACTAAGTGACAAAAAGATCGATGCTATATTTCAACACCTTCCCAAGGTTGCTGTTTCGGCCCTCACAGGGGAAGGATTTGAAACGCTAAATGAGGTAATCTTTAATAAGGTTGTTCATAGGAATATAGATATTTATCCAACGCCTATTATTCCTAATATCAGACATAAAACTACATTAACTAACGCCTCTATATTTTTAGAAAAGGCATCTAAAAATTTAATAGATAATTTTCCATTGGAAATAGTAGCAGACGATCTTTTGTGGGCGAAAAATTCTTTAGATGAACTAACAGGAAATAAGACTACAGAAGAGATATTGGACAACATTTTTAGTAAATTTTGTATTGGTAAATAATAAATATATTGTAAATAAGAGCTTAATAAGATGTAACATGTACAAAAATCTCGATAAGCATTATTTTTGACCTCTTTGCTAATCTTCTACACTAAATCGGCCACAGAAAAATGAAAGCTTTGATATATGCGGGTTTCCGAAGGTGAATTTTTGAAATGAGCGATTTGGTAGTGCCACAAAAGATCGCATTTACCCT
>QMLT01000238.1 GCA_003646875.1 Deltaproteobacteria bacterium | reverse complement strand
TTTATTTTATACACCTTTTCTTCAACATACGACCTCAATTCTGTTGATGGTTCCATATGCCTAAAAGTAAAGGATATTTCCATTCTGCCCTCCCCAAAGAAAATGGATAATTAACAAAAAAATAATGTAAAGTCAAACATCGATCTTGACTAAATACCTACATAGACCAAAATTGTAACATTTATCCGCCTCAGGCGGATTTGTGTCAAGCCTGCCCTTCCCGCCCAAAGATTGGGACATGATCGGAAGGCGCGACACAGTTGATACAAGGTGTTATATCTTAAATATCCCAGGATAAATGCATCTTTAACTATGGCCATATAAATCAGGCCTGCCCGCCATCTCTGCCCCTGATTATATTGGGACAAGCAATTGGCAGGCGGGTATTTGAATTTAGAATTTTTTAATTACATTATACCTTATCAGTTTGACCCTGAGCTTTGCTATCTAATAAAAAAGTAGAATAATAATTCAGCGAGACTATCTGTAAATATTCTTTCTTTGATTCGATGGAAGAATCTTAAGCCTCTCTCTATACTTAGCCACAGTCCTCCGTGCTATATTTATATTTGATCGTCCCAAAATATTTACTATTTCTTGATCGCTAAAGGGTTTGGACTTATCTTCCTCTCTTATTATCTTCTTAAGCTTCTCCTTAACGCTCAAAGAGCCTATCTTGTCCGCTCCATCAACTGATTGAATAGTGCTATTCAAGAAATATTTTAGCAAGAAAATACCAAATGGAGTGTACATATATTTGTTATTCATGACCCTGCTTACAGTAGATTCATGCATTTGTATATCTTCTGCCACATCTCTCAAAATCATTGGCTTTAAATTCGAAGGCCCATATTCAAAGAAATCTCTTTGGAATTTAAGAATACTCTCTGCAACTTTATAGATAGTTCTTTGCCTTTGCTGGATGCTCTTGATAAGCCAAGAAGCGCTCTTAAGTTTATCCCGAATGTATTCTCTCGTATCGCTTGATTTATCATCTTTTTTTGCAAGGACCTCTTTATAAAAAGAACTAATTCTTAATTTCGGAAGACCATCCTCATTTAAGACAATAAGAAACTCATCCCCTATTTTATAGACATAAACATCAGGGATTACATATATAGTCTCCTCATCGTTATAGAAACGACCTGGCTTAGGCTCTAAAGAGGTTATACAGGAAACAGCACGTAAAACCTCTTCTAAGGAAACACCCAGGCTTTTAGCAATCTGATTGTATCTTTTTTTCTCTAATTGCTCCATATGATCAGTCAAGATTCTGTCGGCAATACCTCCGCCCAGACCCTGAAAATGAAGCTGAATTAAGAGACACTCTTTGTTGTCTCTTGCGCCGACACCAATAGGGTCAAACTCGTGGATAATATCCAGTACGTGCAATACCTCTTTTCTTGATCTATGAGTAAATTTAATAATATTATCAATTGAGGCCTTAAGGTATCCATTGGAGTCTATATTACCAATAATGTATCTCCCAATCTCTTTTTGCGCTTCATCAAGATTGCTAACCTGCAATTGCCACATAAGATGGGAGTAAAGGCTTGTTTTAGGAGAAATCAAATTTTCAAAGGATGGTCTATCTTCCGTGCTTTCCTTTGGCGCGCTTACCCATGCGGTATTATATTCTGATATGTAAGCCTCCCAATCAACATCTTCCCTTAATGTCTCCTTAATGGTTACCTCTTTGATGGAATCATCGTCTTTAATAGATTCCTTTTTCTTTTCCTCTTCCTGTGATTTTTCTTCGACATCATCGCCAGAGACCTCCTCCAATAATGGATTGATCTCCACTTCCTGATTTATTGTCTGGCAGAGTTCCAGCCTGGAAAGTTGCAAAAATTTAATGGCCTGCTGCAACTGCGGAGTCATTATAAGCCGCTGGCTCATGTTAACTGACTGTTTAAGTTCAAGCGCCATAATAACCTGAAGTAAAATCTACAAATTAAAATCTTCTCCTAAATAAACAGACCTCACTACCTCGCTTGCAGCGATCTTTTCGGGCACACCGGACTCGATAATCTCTCCATCGTTTATAATGTAAGCAAGATCACAGACATCCAATGTTTCCCTTACATTATGATCTGATATTAATATTCCGAGATTTTTTTCCTTAAGCCCTTTTACAATTTGTTTAATATCATTAATAGCCATAGGATCAATACCTGCAAATGGCTCATCAAGCAAAATAAATTTGGGCTGAGTAATCATGGACCTTGTAATTTCCAACCTTCTCCTCTCACCGCCAGAAAGAGAATAGGCCTTTTGTTTTGCTAGATGGCCTATTTTAAGCTCAGCTAAAAGGGACTGGAGAAATGACTGCCTTTCCTGGACTGGTATATCTATAACCTCCATAATAGCTAAAAGGTTTTCCTCCACGGTAAGTTTTCTGAACACTGATGGTTCCTGCGACAGATAATTAATCCCTTGCCGAGCCCTTAAATACATTGGTTCATGTGTAATATCTTTCCCATCTAAAAAAATCTGGCCTTCCTTAGCCCTGATCAAGCCAACTATCATATAAAACGTAGTGGTCTTACCAGCGCCATTTGGTCCAAGAAGTCCAATAATCTGCCCTCTGTTAACCGCTAAATTAACCCTCTTTACCACTACCCTTTTCCCATAGAATTTAACGAGATCCTTTACATTTAAAGAGCCTCTACTATTCTCTTCTTTCATTGTTTCCCTTTTTCCGCCTTGGGGAAAATAGTAGCCTTGACCCTTTTCTTTTCATTTCCTTCAACAATGCCTCGACTTTCATTTAAAAATATAATTATCCTTTGCCCTTCTATATAATCAGGCCCCTGTTGAACGAATGGATTTTCTGTAAGCACAACCTTCCCCTTGTTTTGATAAAAAACTGCCTTGCCTGCTCGAGCCATACCAGCATCAAAACGATTAATAATAACATTCCCTAAGGCAATAATCTTATCTATCCTGCTGGATTCTACATTGGTTTCTTTTTTCGTTGGGCTAGCAATATAGTATACCAACATCTTTTGACAATCTATCACCATACCCTCTGTTTTGGCCTGCACCTTACCCTCAAATACAACTAATTTTTTCTCTTGATCAAACTCAAGGGTATTTGAGTGAATAATAATGGGATTTTCTGAGGAAAGCTGGCTGGCTGCCTTGCCTTCCTGAGAAAAGACATTTATCTGAGGAAACAGGAGAAAAATAAATGAAATGAGTATGTTAAAAGAAAAAATGGAAAGTATTGTCCTCATTTAAAAAAATCCTTACAATTAAAGGTTGTGCAAACATTTCTTTTAACCACAAATTTCTTCTTACTGAGGTCAATATATAAACCATTTCCCTTGACTCTAAAGAAAGGGCCGATTATTTTAACTGATTTATCGGTTTCAACTTGATTATCTTTTTGTCTATAGGTTAAAAGGCTTGTTTCTATACGGTAGCCAGTGGCAGATACGCCCAACACATCCCCTTTTAAAATAATTGTCCCGCTCTTCCTGAAATAATTACCTTCATTTCCTTTTATAGTATAAGAGGTTTTGTTAAAAGAGTCTAATTTTAATAAGACATCATTTAAGGCCATAAATTGATCATTATCAAAAAAATGGCCCTCTTTGGCCCGAAGCTCCCATTTTCCTCCGCCATCTTTATAATCCTGGCTATATTTGATGTCTGAAATTTTGAGGGATTCTCCAGGTATCAAATTAGGTGTTTTTGAGGAAACCATACCTAAATGCTCTACCTTGAAGAGAAAAAAAGCAACTATAACTAAAAGAAAAAAAATCCCTACTATCGGCCACATTACTACAGGAACTTTTTTCATAAATGTTACCAATTTAAGTGCCTAAAGTGAGCTAAAGGTAGCTAAAGTGCCTAAAGTTATATAGAAAATATGCTCTTCTCAATAAGTTAGGTTATCTGTGACTGAATAAGGCCCAACAAGACCTGCAATGCTGCTGGTGTAAT
>QMLT01000237.1 GCA_003646875.1 Deltaproteobacteria bacterium | reverse complement strand
TTCCAGAAGCGGGATGTGTTTTAGTGAGGCCACAATTGGTCTTATTCCAGGCTGGTCAGGAATAGCGAGAACATTGGTTAAGGCCGGAGCAATCAATGCTGAATATATGGCCAAGACAGCTAAGGAGGTAAAGGCCAGCCAGCTAAAAGCGATTGGAACCTATAATGTAGTTGTAGATATTCCCTTTCCGTTTCCTAAGAGGCGGAGAACGGATGATCCTGAGGCCGATAAGGCAAAATATCAGGCAGATTTAGAGACCCATAATGATGAGACAGGAATGCTTTTACTCCCAAAGGGATTAGAGCTTGGAATCTGCCCGGTAGAAGAGCTGCCAAAAGTAGGTGATAACGAGAGAGAAACCCTTGCCACAAAAGAGGATATATCTGTTGAGGTAGATAGAAGAAAGAATCCGGAGAATTACTCTGAACTCTGGGGGAAACCCTTGCGAGAGGTAGCCGAAGAGATGGCCACAATGGGGAAACCTTTAGCACCCCAATCCATAGAGGCTTTGAACAGGCTTATCGATGATTATGATCCATCGCAATTTGATGAAAATTCATTTGTTGAAAAAGAGATGAAGGCAGATGCACGACTTTACAGGGATCCTCGATTCCGGGCAGGTCTGATAGCAACTCTTGAACAAAAAGTAGGCGATTATAGATTAGAGGAGGGAAAATGAGATGAGACAATATTTTCAAAAAATGAGTCCAATTGGAAGGGAACTAAAAGAAAAGGAGAGAGAACAGGGAAAGGCCAATGCCATTAAAATAGGTAAGGTTGAAAAGGATGTAGTTGATGCCATAGAGAAAAGAAAGATGGCTGGTCTTCCAGCAGAAAAACTTCACAAAAGAGGAGAAAAGACAGCCTGGGAAAGAATAGAGCTCTTGGTTGATCCCGGTACGTTTGTGCCATTGAATAGTCTTTATGACCCAGAATTCAACCAGGAGGGGTCAACCGGCGTGATAACTGGCTTGGGCAAGATATCAGGCAGATACGGTGTAATCATTGCCTCAGACAATAAAGTCCTTGCCGGGGCATGGATTCCGGGTCAGCGGGAGCATATTTTTAGGGCCCAGGATATTGCTGAACGTTTGAACATTCCACTTGTCTGGGTGCTTAATTGCAGTGGCGTGAAGTTAACTGAGCAGGAAAAGGTATACGCTGGCAGGAGATCCGGCGGAAGAACATTTTTCAGACATGCTGAACTGGAACAGGAGGGTATACAGGTGATTTGCGGTATGTACGGCACAAATCCTGCTGGAGGTGGATATCATGCAATTAGCCCTTCTCTTATTATAGCCCATAAAAAAGCCAACATGGCGGTAGGCGGTGGAGGTATTGTCAGTGGTATGTCTCCCAAGGGAGGATTTGATCTCGAGGGGGCGGAAACCTTAATTGAGGCAACACGAAAGTTCAAGCAGGTTCCTCCTGGAGGAACTGGCATTCACCATGATGTCACCGGTTTTATGAGAGAGGTGTATGACACCGAGGAAGGTGTTCTGGAGGCTGTAAGAAAATATATGGCGGGCATGCCTATGTATGAACCATCGGTGTTCAGGGTAGCAGAACCTGCTGAACCGGTTTATCCGGCAGAGGATCTTAATCTTATTGTTCCCTTTGACCAAAAGAGGACCTATACTATTGAACAGGTGCTGGCCCGCCTTTTTGATGGAAGCGAACACATGGAATACAGACCAGACTATGCTCCCGAAGTGTATTGCGGACTCGCCAGGATAGACGGTTTTCTGGTTGGGGTTATTGCCAATAGGCAGGGTTTTCTGGGTAAGGGGTATCCCAAATATGCAGAGGATCAATATCTGGGCATAGGCGGCAAGCTTTACAGAGAAGGTCTTATCAAGATGAATGAGCTGGTTATGTTCTGTGGCAGAGACAGGATACCTATGATCTGGGTTCAAGATACAAGCGGTATCGATGTTGGCGACATTGCTGAGAAGGCGGAGCTCCTTGGGCTTGGGCAGTCACTTATTTACTCTATTGAGAGTTCTGGACTTCCCATGATGTGCGTTGTCTTGAGAAAGGGGACGGCCGCTGCCCATTACATCATGGGAGGGCCCCAGGCAACCAGAAATAATGCCTTTACTATTGGTGTGCCTACTACCGAAATCTATGTAATGCATGGAGAAACTGCTGCTGCCGCTGCTTTTTCAAGGAGGCTGGTAAAGGAAAAGGATGCAGGCAATCCCCTGGAGCCAGTAATTGATAAGATGAACGCCCTTGCTCAACAGTACTATGATCAGTCAAGGCCCATATACTGCGCAAAGGCCGGTCTGGTGGACGAGGTTGTCCCTATGACACAAATGAGGGATTATTTTATCGCATTTGCAAGGAGCTGTTACCAAAATCCGCGGAGCATCTGCCCCCACCATCTGATGTTGACCCCAAGATCCATCAAGGGATAGAAAGGAGACCACCAATGAGCCAATACGATATGTTTCAAAAAAATCCACGAATGCCGAAAAAGGTTAAACTTGCTGAGATAAGCATCCGGGATGGAATCCAGCATGAGGAGGTATGGATTCCTACCGCAGCAAAGATCTATTACCTCCAGGAGCTTGCCTTTGCCGGGGTAAAGAGACTCGAGGTGACCAATCTAGGAAATCCACGGGGTATGCCCCAGTTCAAGGATGCAGAAGAGGTGATGAAAGGAATCAGGAGTGAGATCTTTGAAAAGCGCCTTGCCAAACGAAACATCAATAAAGACACTATTGAATGGACCGCAATAACCATCAGGGAACCATCGGTAGACAGGGCGATTGAGCTGAAAGAAAAGGGCTATGGCCCTGACCGAGTCCTGATGATGGTCTCAACCGATGAGGAACATCACTTTGCAAACTCTGGCACCACCCTGCCTATGTACTGGAAGGAGGCAGAGCGGTGTATAAAAAAATGCAAGGATGCAGGTATCAAGATGTGTGGCACCGTGAGTACAATCTGGGGCAGTCCCATCTCAGGTCCTACAAAATTAGAAGATGCCGTTGAGTTTACCAAACGGTGGCTCTCCATAGGCGCCGATGATATTGAGCACGCAGACCATGATGGATCCGCCCCACCTGATCAGGTGTACCGGTACTTCTCCATGATCTTAGATGAGATCCCAAATCCTGATCTGCATGTGGCCCATTTTCATGTCACCAGGGGCTGGGGACTGGCAAATGTCCTGGCTGCGCTTCAGGCGGGCGTAGAGATCTTTGAGGGTACCATGGGCGGCACTGGCGGACAGCCCACCAATTTCCTTGACAGAACTCCGGTGCCAGGAACCGGTGCCTATTACTACAAAGACCCCAATGTCGTGGGACTCGTCACCTTTGAGGATATGTGTGTGATGATTGATGAGATGGGTATTGATATCGGGGGCATTAATATCGAAAGAATCTTAGAGCTGGGTACCCTCATGGAAAAGACCATTGGACGGAGACTGCGTTCAGAGGCAATCCTCAATGGCAGGATTCCAAAGGAGCCCAGAGAGGAATTCAAACGGCCTAAGCTGCATTCTGATAAAGAAAGATTCGGAGAAAAACCCGGTCAGGTGATACCGGATGGATGGCCGGAGAAGGCAGAGGTTCCGAAAGAGATGTTAGAGAGGAAATAATTTCTAAAAATTTAAGGTATGCTAATCAGAGAATATGTAATAGTTTAATAAAGTAGCAAGAGAAGGGAGGGATCTTGTCCTATAATTCATGTGGCAGGCTCTTCATATCATGGCATTGCTATGACGGAACAAATAGAGAGCAAGGTCAGAAATGATATGAAACTTCCTGAGTTTCTCTTTCCATTGTTTTGGGAATATTACCCTGAAACTATTGATATTGTCAAACATGCTGGTCCAATCATGGATCGTATTATGGAAAGGGGATCTTGGGCCTCTATGCTATGGCTACGAAGAACATACTCAAAAGATCAGCTTGTTTCCTTTTTAGAAAAAAGAGGGAAT
>QMLT01000236.1 GCA_003646875.1 Deltaproteobacteria bacterium | reverse complement strand
CACCGTAAATTCCCCTGGCTCTCCATCAATTTTTTCAAGCTCCGCTAATGTTAGTATCTCGATATTTGGTTTGTTTACCGCCTCCAGAAGTATTGGTGTAATTGCTCCAAGAGCAAAATTGTCTTCAGCAGTTCTATAGAGCTGGGTCATCTTGCCGCCAATATGTGGCTGTTTCTCTACCAAATACACCTTAAAGTCAAGATCAGCAAGATTCAAGGCAGCATGAACCCCTGCCACCCCAGCACCAACTACCAGTACCGACTTTATTTTTTTGCCATCACTCATCATTTCAATCTCTCTCCTTCTATAATGAATTTGATATCCACAAATATTCTATATTTAGGCATTTTAAAGATTTTATTTTTGATGCTCATCTATCATGTTAATTTGCATCATGTCAAGGGAAATAAGAATAATTTTTTTACCAAAAGCCCACCATATGCCAACGCTTACCAACGCCATGAGAGCATAAAAACAATAATCAGTCAGTAGCTGTCCCAAGAACATAGGAACCTCTGTTGAGGATTTCTTGGAGGCAGCTCATCTTATCATTTGGTGCAATGTAATTTGTAAATAAAAAATAACGAAGATGTGACAACTGCCATAAAGATGATAAAGAATGTATTAAATCCATAAGCCTTGATAATCCATCCTGCTGAAATCGGAAATAACGCAGGGAGAATATTTCCTGCACCGGCAATTCCAGTGTAAAGGGCCCTGTTCTGGTTGTCCGAAACTTCAAGCAAAACGCCATTTATTGAGATTGAATATAAAGAATAAACAATACCCCCTACAATAAAAACACAAAAAAACCCTGAAGAGCTATTTAAAGCCATCACAAATAAAGGAATAAACAATGTCAACAGCACACTGCTGTACAATAAATACCGGTATCTAATTCTCTTTGAAATAAGAAACAGCAACATGCCTGTTACTACAACTCCAGTGACCTTAAATATTAGAAACCTGCCTATCTCGGAGCTTCCGACCTGAAAATTCTCTTTGGCATACAATATTAGAAATGGAAATATGGCAACGCTTATACCAAGGGTGTTAACAAAACCAAGATAATATCTAAGTTTTGAATTTGATTGGATCTCCCACCTAATGGCATCTAAAAAAGCCTTCAGCCCCTTAATTTTATAACCGGATGCCACTGTTTCTTTGATCCGCCAAAAACCAACGGATGCAAGGCCGAGAAAAACTGCAGCAATAAGCAACATAAATGTATAATTTTCCGGAAACTGACGAGACATTAATACCCTGCGTGCAAAAAAGGCTGAAATCAAAACTCCGGAGCCAGTTAATACCTGGCTTATTGAAAAAAATGACTTTCTGGAATCAGGCAAAACCGACTTACCTAAAATATCAGTGTAACTAATATTGGCGAAAGCCCCGCTAAAGGAAAATATAGTGATAAGAATAAAGATAAACAAAATCCGCGCATCACTACTCAATGATAAGGAAAAAAATAAAAACAGAGACAAACCTGCAAGGGATGCAATCCTCGAATTAATTCCCAATAAAAGGTACTTCTTTTTAAAGTTCTTATTTTGCAGATAAGGCGAAAAAAATAGCTGGGTAAAACTTGATCCTCCCAGCATAATGGCTGTTAACACACCTATATGTATTGAACTGCCGCCTGATTCAATCAACATTGATGGAATTATCGTGTCAACATCCATAAAATTCTTCGCCAGGGCTAAAAAAACGGCATGCATTAAAAATGAATAAAAATTATGTTTGGAAACTGATTTGCTTAAATTCATTTGGTCTAAATTAATCTGTTTTTCTTTCATTCCATACTTTCATTAAGATTACCCTTGTTTTTTCCTAACTTTCATTAACCAATGGTATTCCTGATTTCCATAACATTTACGAAATTTTCTTGAAAATAAGTTTTACCTTTGATGGCATGTATTGTTTTCACAGAGATCAGGGTGTTGTTAAAAAATACCTCACATCCTTCCATATAATCACCAACCCTTACTTGTGCAATACTCATTCTCAAACTTCGAAGAAATCGTTTAGAGAATTGAATCCGAAACTAAAGTTATCGAAACGGTTCATCCCAAGAAAAAAGTCTTCTCTTGACTCATATTACGAATATCTTTGATATCAATTATTGGTAATACGTCTCTTCTTATAAATACATGGAATTTTCTCTTGAGTAGATGAGTCAAGAGTAGACCCCTTTTCTAATTTTTGATCTTGGTTATCTGGCGTAAATATCAATTGGCATACAAAAAGTCTGTCCTCTTTACACCATATTGCCAAATCGTTTTAGAACCAATATCCCCCTTTACTTTACGTCTATCGTCCCGCTTTACATGCATGAGAATAACAAAGCGTGCAAATCGTAATTTTAACTTGCGTTTTGCACGGACGGCGGTATTATAGGGCCATGATTACTCGAAACATCTCAGAAGAACTGGTCCGATCCGCGGCGGAGTATCCCGTGGTTACGGTCCTTGGTCCCCGTCAATCGGGCAAGACTATGCTGGTCCAGATGACGTTTGCAGACAGGCAGTACTTCTCCCTGGAAGACCCGGATATCCGAACCGCAGCCGAAGCCGACCCCCGAGGATTCCTCGACCAGATGGAAGATGGCGGTATCCTGGATGAGGTGCAGCGTCTTCCGGCCCTGCTCTCATATATCCAGGGAATCGTCGATAAGGATAGACGGCCGGGGCGTTTCATCCTCACCGTGAGCCATCAGCCACGGCTGCACGAGGCAATCAGCCAATCCCTGGCGGGCCGCACCGCCATGCTGACGCTGTGGCCTTTCTCACTTCCTGAACTTCGCCGCTATAAATCCAGGTGGACACCCTTCGAACTAATCATCCAGGGATGTTTTCCCCGGCTTCACAAAGAGGGGCTTGAACCGCGCAGGTTCTTCAACAGCTACATGCAAACCTATGTAGAGCGCGATGTACGCGCCTTGATCCAGTTGCGCGACCTGGCGCAATTTCAGAAATTCCTCACCCTGTTGGCGGGCAGGGTGGGCCAGATCGTCAATCTCGCATCACTTTCAAACGATGTGGGCGTGTCCAGCACGACCATCAGGAACTGGTTGAGCGTGTTGAAGGCGACATATGTCGTGTTTGAACTGCCGCCGTTCTTCGAGAACATCCGAAAGCGTGTCATCAAGTCCCCCAAGATATACTTCACTGACGTAGGGCTCGCCGCTTTTCTGCTGGGCATTCACACGGAGGAACAGGCGTTCCGCGATCCCCTGCGCGGCAATCTGTATGAGAACCTCGTGATTGCCGAGATTGTCAAGGGTGCGCTCAACAAGGGAATAAGGCCTGAGATATATTTCTTCCGCGACTCTCGCGGCAACGAAGTCGACTTGCTGATAAGGGAAAAAGGCGAACTCACGCCCGTGGAAATCAAGTCCGCCGGGACTTTTTCCATGGAATTCGTGAAAGGCCTGGAGCATTTTCAGGCGTTGGGACTTAAACGTGTTACTGCAGGCATGGTCCTTTACAGCGGCGAGCAGCGATTTGTTGTCCATGGCGTCAGCATTCTCAATCCGCTCCTTGCAGAAGACATCTGGGAGATCCTCACTTCTCCGGTGAAACAAGGGGAATCCTGACTTCCAATATCACCCGAGCAGTGTCATCTAAGATTGTTCAGCAACGTCCATGTGTAACAAGAGGTCGAAGTCTCAAGCAAGAGTTGGCCAAGACGAGCTAGAAAATCCTCCCGGTCTCTATTGTCCCGGAAGATCACCCTTCTTTCAATCCCCCGGACAATGATTATGGTGAAGCATACCAGGGGCGTCTATCCGTAATTGACATGGCACGTATTCCTTTTATCATGCACCTCATAATATGGGCTCATCACGGATTAGTGTGAAAATATACTAAATATGCCATTTTTCTGTAGACAAACTCCTATATTTTCTATAAATAACAATGGGAAATCTATAAAGGGGTATTTCCCATATGTTATTATT
>QMLT01000235.1 GCA_003646875.1 Deltaproteobacteria bacterium | reverse complement strand
AGCTGGCCTCTTCACATTCCCTGTAATACCAACGACAGGCCCAATCACTGGAACAAAAATCGTGTCTCCTGATTGAAGCCGTTCATCCTGGCTTTTGTCGCCTTTAAGGAGAAAGTCATAAAGGTCAACGGTTTTGATGACATTACCGTTTCTAAGGAGCTGAATCTTCCTCATGGAGCCTCTCTTTGATGGTCCTCCCGCCGATATGAGAGCGCTGTATACCGTGGAGACCGAACTGAGCGTATAACTTCCAGGGTTTGTTGCCTCACCTACCACGAATATCCTTATGGTTCTAAGTCTATCCATGGTGATATTCATCTGGAAACCGGAATAGTACTTTGAGAGTTGATTATAGATGGTCTTCTTTAACTCAGAGAAGGTTAGCCCCCAGACCTTTATGACACCAACCTTTGGCAGGGTTATTTCTCCATTTCGGTCAACCTCTACTGAAAATGTACATTCAATTCTTCCCCAGAGCGATATAGTAAAGCTGTCTCCTGGGCCTATGACGTAGTCGGAACTTACTGGAGCATCGGCCAGAGGGGTAAAGCTGGGGGTCTTAGAAAGGAAAAAATCATAACCAAACTGCTTGATTTTCCTGGATATAACCTGAGCGATTTTCTCTACAGCGAACCCTTTCTCTATTGCAGATAGCAATTCTTCTTCAGGTTTTGGCGTTGCAAACACTTCCTCAGAGAGGTCACTGAATTCCTTTAATTTTGTATAGGCCTGTATAGCGAAAAAGTAGGTGATGTAATTACTCAATCCCCTTATTCGATACCTGGTTACATTTCCCACATCGACTTTGTTGCTATAGTTCCCCGATTCCCTTCCATAACAGATTATGTACCCTGATATCTCTTTTCCTTCCGGGATTGCCTCTAATGTCTCTGTCTTTAATTTTTTCCCTTCTTCTTCTCTTTTTGCTGTAGGCTCCTCTTTCTCTCTTAGCAAAAGGCTTTTCTCAACTCTTTTTTCTAATAATCTCCCAAACCCCTTCACGCGTGAAGGTTTCCTGATTTCCTCTTGCCAGTATGGAGTCCAATGTATGTCAACGAAGGTGTCCCCGGGTTCCACGGAAAGGTCGGTTAAGAAGGGAAAGGTCCCACTCGGAACAGAGACTGGTGCTGGTGCAGGTGCCTTCGGAGTTCTCCGATAATCCTGGGCAAGAATGGTATTATTGTCTCCCCAAAATAAGCTTAAACATAAGAAAGAAAACAGCATCAAGATAATCAGTCTACTTCTGAGTACAGTCGTATCTTTCACAGATTTTTCTCCTTCGCATAGAATCCTTAGATATTAAGTCTTTCAATCCTTTCCCCATGTTCTCCCATCTTTCCCAGGATTTTGGCTATTTGTATCACGAAATTCTGCAAAACCTCAAGTCTTCTTTTGTGGTTCGTTATTTGTTATTTGTTACACCTTCCGCCGATACAAATAACTGATAACTAACAATTTTCCCTCAATTACTAACCAATAACAAATAACTTTTTTTCTTAGAATCTAAAGCCAATTTCTGCTCCAATAAAATGGTTTTTCTGTTTCCTGTCCTTCACATTATCAACATTATTGATATCCTCATAACAATATCCGGCCTTGATTGTTGACCATTTCTTGAAGTCATATCCTGCTTCAAGGAAATACTCGTATTTTTCCTGCGTATATGCCTTGCTTATTCCACTCCTTTCCTTATCAAAGCCTACTTTGTAGAAAAAATTGTCCTTAATTTGATGTGACAATTCAATAAAAAGGTCATCTGAGTCCGTGCCAGCATGGTGACCAAACACTCTTCCATGATATTTCATCGCCCACCATCCATGGCTATACCAGGCACCCGGAACGCTTTTTGGAGAAAGATTGGTATATTCGGCTCTCACACTTAATCCCTGAGCTGTAAAAATATTATTGAACACTGTTCCCAGGAGATAGGCTCGCCTATCCGGCGTAACACCCTGGTCTTCTCCACCCCATTCTGCATATAATTTTAAGGAATCAGCTACAGGCATAAGATCCGAGATATTTGGGATTGTGAGGGCGGCATCTATAGCAAATTCCTTGTTGCTGTCACGCTTGTCGCCGTTTCTGCATTCATTGCTGAATATTATATTAAAATAGTCTGATAGATCGAGATTCTCCGTGCCGGGTCTATCACCGCCAAAATGGGTTAGATAGGACATTCCAAACTCAAAAAGGGGGTGAGGTTTAAAATCAAACCTCAGACCAAAAAGTTTGGAGTTGGGAGGATGGCCAGAGTTTACCTTATCGTCCAATGTTGAATAGAGCAGAATATATCTAAAGGGTCCTAAGTATCTAAAAATTGAAGGCAGAAGGCTAGCCCGGGGATTGGATATCTTGATCATTTCAAAGGGGCGGGCATTATTTGACATAAGCAGAGCGCCATGAGAGCCGGGGCCCCACCAGAGGGAGTCTTTTCCCCATTCTATCTCGAAATTATCAACGGTAAACTTTACATACCCTTTGTGTATTCTGAATTCGGTTTCATCATTCCCTTCAATACCCTTAAAATTTTCATTGTAAATTAGAACAGGCTGAATATAGAAAGAAAAAACTCTCCATAACCGAGCCCTTGATTGAAACTGGATTATCGCATTACGTCCATCAAAATATTCGATACCTTCATTATTAAATATAGAGAATGGACCATTGAAATAATTGTAGGTGATGGATAATTCATCCAACGGTTTTACAAAGGTACTGGGTGACCTTCCACGACCTTCAGCCTCAGAGATCTCTTCGGTGTATTCTTCAGCCATTTGATCAAAGAGTTTGGATATGGCAAAAGGGGTGTCTTTCATCTCAGAATAATAGACTGCTTCGGCCAACAACCTCCCTGCTTCAGCCCTGGTGAAGGGCCTTGTTGATGAAATGCAGCTTTTAATCAAGCCCTGAGAAATGAGGGTGTCTATGTCTGTATAAAACGCGGAATCCAAGGGAATATTGGCAGAGGCATGCGCTATGCTGCAACACCAAAAGGTAAAAAATAAAATGATTACTATTCTTGGCTTTAAAATGGGCATATTTCTATCAACCAGAAATTTACAAACTGATGATTGAACGTCTATAAAAACTGATATTTCCCCTCCCCTCGTGGGAGGGGACAAAGGGGAGGGGGGCACCCTCAACCCAGCCCTCTCCCATTAAGGGAGAGGGAGTGTTTTTGCAGTTTGTAAATTTCTGATAAAAGGTTGAGAGGTCAAGTAGATTTTCTGATAGAGATAAAATTTACTATAAAAGGCCTTTTGTGGATGGAACATCATCCAGCCTTTCTTCTCTTTGAGAGGCTTGATCTAACGCCCTTGCAAAGGCCTTAAAGATTGCCTCGGCAATATGATGCGCATCGCTGCCAGATATAAGTTTAATGTGCATGGTAATGCCCGCATAATTTACCAGCGCCTTAAAGAATTCTTCCAGAAGGCCTACATCAAATTTTCCTGTCATGCTCTTTTTTAAGGGCACCCTGTATGAAAGATATGGTCGGTTTGAGATATCAATTACTACCTGTGCCAGGGACTCATCCATGGGAACCATGGCCAGCCCATATCTTTTGATTGCCTTCTTATCTCCTAAGGCCTGATTGATGGCCTTACCCAGACATATCCCTAAATCCTCAACAGTGTGGTGATAATCGATCTCTATGTCTCCCTTTGCCTTGACATCAAGATCCATAAAGCCATGTGCTGCCATCAATTCAAACATATGGCCAAGAAAAGGGATATCGATATCAATAGATGAGTAGCCCTTTCCGTCGAGATTTAGCCTTAACTGGATATCTGTTTCGCGTGTCTTTCGCTCAATATCTGCATCTCGCTTCATTTAATATATGCTCATCTTTTAAAATGATGGTGGAGATGAGGGGAATCGAACCCCTGACCTGTACGTTGCGAACGTATTACCATATTAAAAACAGGTAACACAAGGTAAATACAAGTAACATAGAAATTATAATAAAGTCAAGGTGTTAATT
>QMLT01000234.1 GCA_003646875.1 Deltaproteobacteria bacterium | reverse complement strand
TTACTGCGATTTTGCAATATAATACGGCCTATTTAGGGTTTTTAGACTGCAATTTTGTAGTATATTTTTTTTTGACTTTATAAATAATTACTGTAAGTATTACTGTAAGATAAAGAATATTTTAGGAAGGTAATAAGATTATTGGCGGGGGGCTACACGGTATCTTTTTCTGCACGCTAAAAGGCATAGCCTTTTTCCTTATGCGCAATATTTTAAAATAATTGTTAAATAACAACATACGATGTGGAGGGTAAAATGGTCAAGGAAAAACTTCTGGATCAGGTTCGGGATGCAGTGAGGGTCAGGCCCTCAGCTTATTTTTTGAGAGAATAACAGGATAGACAGGATGTCAGTTTACGAGACAGTGCAGGAATTATTGGGAAACAAGGAGCATGACTTAACTTAACTCGCAAACGGTTGTTTGTGCATACTTAAACAGGTGGTCACACCCTTTTTTTACATACCTTTTTTGATAGATTCCAGTATCTTCTCAACAAGGCTATCCCGAGTGTGTGGCGTTACACAGCTGACTTTTACATCATCGCGATTCTTGATTCCTTGAATAAAAGAGCCCCCCTTTAGGGCGATTGATCCGATGACATAATTTGGAGAATCAAGTACCTGAATGAGGGTTTTCTTGAACAGGTCGGAGAAGCACTCCATCTTACCAATCTCATCAATAACCACGATCTCATCTTTACCTTTAGGGATTAAAGAAGGAACAGCAATATTGTCTATATCCTCAATATTAATCCCATATTTGCCCACCCTATATTCGCTCTTAATAGATTTGTGCGCCAGAATGCCTTCCCTTCCATCCAGGGTATTTATAGAAAAACCCACCCTTCTGCCCTTATCTTTTATCTCCCTGGTAAAAAAACCAGTTAAGGGCTCCTTCATTTTATTAACAACCTTTTCTATTAAGGTTGATTTCCCGCATCCAGGTGGGCCAGTGACGAGTATATTTCTCTTAGTCATCATAACTATTCAGCCACAAAGTCATCAAGACACAAAGGGAAAAAATGAATTATATTTCCCTGTTAGCAGGAGAAGATTCGATTGCAAAAAATAATAGATGCGGCCTATGTAAAAATCTTAGTGACTTCGTGTGGCAAAAAGTAACTGGTCATCTAAAATTATTTCCTGGTCTTTTTAAAAATATCGGTTTGTCTACCAAATGGTAAAAGAACTTTCGATTCGGCAGGCAGTTTTTCATGGCTGCCTATGATCAAAAACCCACCCTGCGCCAGACTATTCACTACCTTCTGAAACGCAGGCTGCTTGATCTCATCTCTGTAGTAAGTAAGGAGATTGTTTCGTAGAAAGATTATGTGAAAATTATTCTCTTCAAAATCATACAACATATTGTGCACCTTCCAGAAGATTCCTTTTTGTAACAATGGATTTATTCTGAATACGTTTTTATCTTCTTGGAAAATAAAATACATTTCTCTCAATTCCTTTCTTACCTCTTTTATACTACTTATAGAATATATTCCCTCCTGAGCTCTTCTTAGATAGACCGGGTTTATATCTGTTGCCCATACCTCAATATCTGGCATAGAGTCAACCCGACTGTGCAGAGTTTCCCACAGCATTTTCATGCTGTACACCTCCTCGCCACAGGCACAGCCAGCATCCCAAAATTTTACCTCGTCTCTGTTTTCCCTGAGAACGTCAGGCATTATGTGATCTTCAATAATTTTCCAAAGCATCTGGTCTCGAAAAAAGCGGCTCACAGAAACTGTCATTAAGCATTCACACTGCTGACTGACCTCCTCATCGCTGTCTAAAATATGTAAATATTCATCCACACTTCTGCATCCCAGCTGCTTCATATGCCTGCTAATTCTCTTTTTAACCCCCTTTCGCACTCTCCTGTAACCATTCCAAGAGTAGCAAAAATAATCAAGGAGCTGACGAAATTGTAAATCATCCATAAGGTATTCTTGTAATATAGCAGAAAATATTTTACGTGTATGATATTAAAATAATGTAATTATTTACCCCTACCGTAGAAAGCCACGTCCTTTGTCCCGGCCTTTTGTTGTCGGGATTACGGTCGGGATGTTGCGCTATTAAGTCCAGGCGTTAGCATAGCGAATTGGTGAAACTAATTGATGCCATGTTCTTGATTGTATGACTCCACTTTAATAAAGTTATGTAAATTGCATAGATCTTTAATTTTTAAACAACTTGCAGATAACGTCATTCAATGCCAAATATGCCAGCGGCGTTGCAAGATAGCTCCAGGGGAAAAAGGGTTTTGTAAAACTCGGAAAAATATAAATGGAGAGCTCTACTCCTTAACTTACGCCAAGGTTTCCTCAATACGGGTTTCCCCAATAGAATTAAAACCACTCTTCCATTTTTATCCTGGAAGCAAATGGCTTTCACTAGGCTCGTTAGGGTGCAACTTTTTGTGTCCTGGATGTCAAAACTGGGAAATTTCCCACGCAGACATTGATAAAGAGATCAAACTCACAGAATATATCTCACCTGAAAAAGCGGTTCAGATAGCAATAAAAGATAAATGTAAAGGCATTTCCTGGACATATAATGAGCCTACTCTTTCCTTAGAATATACTCTAAATACAGCAAAATTAGCCAAGGACCAAGGCCTCCTCACAAACTACGTAACCAATGGCTATATTACTCCAGAGACCATGAATCTTCTTGGCCCCTATTTAGACACCTACCGGGTTGATCTAAAGGCATTTTCTTCCCATAGCTATAAAAGGATTGCAAATATTTCAAATTTTAAAGGAATCTTAAAAATTATAAAAATGGCCAAATATAAATGGAATATGCATATTGAGATTATCACTAACCTTACGCCCGGATACAATGATAATGAAGAGGAGCTGCATGCTATGGCACAGTGGATTGTAGATCAGATGGGGACTGAAACCCCATGGCATATCACGAGATTTGTTCCCCACTTTAAATTATCTCACTGTGATTATACATCCATACCCGCGCTGGAACAAGCCAGACAAATTGGCATGGATAAAGGACTGAAATATGTGTATCTCGGAAATGTTCCTGGTCATTCAGCAGAAAATACCTACTGCCCCCAATGCGGAGAACTGCTCATTGAAAGACAAAATTACCAGATATTAAACTATAACTTGAAAGGAAATGAATGTAAATTTTGTAACCAGACAATAGCCGGGTATTTTGAATAGCCCTCTAACGCTACTAAGTTTTATACACACCCCCTAAAAATTTCTCATACATCTTCCAACAAACAGTCAATTTTCATTATTTAGTAAAAATTTTTTTATTTTTTCCTTGACTTTCAGTATAATTTACAGTATTTATACTAATAAAATGGTAAATTTTGCTATATGAGTTCAGCCACTAAGTCTCAAAGGTACAAAGAAATGATTATGCATATTTAAAAAATGATATTTAAAAAATTATATAATAATCTTGGTGACTTGGTGTCTTTGTGGCTGAGCTATTACGTTTTACTGTAAATGGAGGAGGTCATGAAACTGACGGAAAAGCAAAAGTTATTTCTGAGATATATCTCCCATTATATTGAGGACTGGGGCCAATCCCCGAGCTTTGAAGAAATATGCTCTCATTTTGGCTTCACCTCTTACAACACAGTTACCACCTATCTCAAGACCCTGGAATCGAAAGGATATATCCGCCTTCCCAATAAAAAGAACCAGAAGCGAGCCATTGAGGTAATTAGTCCTGTGGAAACCAGACGGCTCGAGTTCCCCTTGCTGGGAAGGGTGGCGGCAGGAAAGCCTATCGAGGCAGTGGAAACGGCAGATGCAATTGAAGTCCCCCCATCCATGACTGGACAGGGAGACCACTTCGTTCTTCAGGTCAGAGGAAATTCCATGAAGGAGGACGGGATACTGGACGGTGATTTCATCGTAGTGAGAAAGCAGCCAACGGCCGAAAATGGCCAAACCGTGGTGGCCCTGATCAACAATGAGGCCACCGTTAAAAAATATTACAAGCAAAAAAATT
>QMLT01000233.1 GCA_003646875.1 Deltaproteobacteria bacterium | reverse complement strand
TTTTGAGAATTTTTCTGTTCGATAGATCTCGTTATAGATCCGATACATTCTCTTTGCGGTTTCTGGAGTGGAGTATTCTCGGTTGTTCATCCCCATTAATTCATCTTCAGCGTACCCAAATATATATAATAATCTTGGTGACTTGGTGTGTTTGTGGCATAACAATTACATTTTGCGTTATTCAGAGTGTTGAAAGATGATAGAAAGTTACTTCTTAGGTTTCACCTAGCTTCCCCTATAACTACTGCAAACCGAGAAACGTATTTAGTATGGCCGGCTGTGGAAGGATTCCGTTGCTCCACAATTTTATATCAAGGCATTCTCTATAGACTTTTTTAAAATCTTTAAATTCACTGGCTTGGTAAGTACTGCAGATATATTATACTTCTTTAGCCTGGCTATGTTGTCATGTGTAGCATGACCTGTGAGAACAATTATTTTGCTGTGAGGACTTGCCTGTTGTATCTTTCCTGCCATGTTAAAACCATTCAGTTCTGGCATGAGCAGATCCAGAATAATGAGATCAGGTTTTCGATCTCCTATGAAAAAGGCTGCTTCAATGGGGTTGCTAAAGGTCGCGAGTTTATACATATATGGCATATCATTAGTGGAAAAAAATTGTTCCAAAAGATTTAGAATCATCTCCTCATCATCAACAGCCACTACCAATTTTCTTTCTTTTACCCGAAGGAAGGCAGGAATGGGCATGCCATGAGCATGCAAAAAAGATATCAGCTCATCTTTGGAAACCCTGTATCTGCCACCAGGTGTACGAATTGCTTTAAGCGCTCCTTTTTTTATCCAATTGGTAACAGTTACTCTATGGATACCGAGAATCCTGGCTAAATCAATTGGTGAATAGCTTTCGTCAAAAATCGACATTGTAGGTCTCTAATACACGATAATTTTAATTTTATTCTTTATGCAACAAATACATCATATTTATCATTTAACATCATGTCAACTAATAAATTACATTTTTTATATCTATTTTACTTTTTTCATTGTACTAACCTGGCAATTTTTTCATAGAGACTTTCGAGAAAGAAAGGTAATTAAATAAATTGACACTAAGCTATTAGTAGGATGTTAAACTATAAAGAGCATAGTATCGAGGGTATGATCGCCTGAGATTCCTTGATGGGAAAGTACTTTTCGCGCCAGAAAAAGAGAAAAAGCTCATCAATATTTATGTTATCCTTCCTCTGGGAGACTCATATAAAGGAATTAGGAAGAGAATGAGCATGGAGGAAGGTTCTTCATATTGTAATTTTCAATCATTTAACAACCACCCCTAAAAGGAATGGAATAAAAGGTGACCCTAAAAGGGTAAGATTAGCTGCCAAAGTTTGAGTCGTTACATGCGTTTATCTTTTTCCAATTGCCATTTTAAATATTCCCGAAACTTTTCCGCAGTATCCCTTGCCTTAAAAGTGGCTATCCCAGTACCGTTTCTTGGGTTTCAGGCGCTTATCAAAATCTTGATAGAGCATTTGCGCTCCAACAATCCGATTATCTCGGATACTGTAAGTTTCGGTGGAATTGATGTAACTCAATAAGTTAGGAGCTATTGGTTAAAAATCTGCTTCCCCCTATCAAGATAATCCCTGATATGAAAAAGCCATAGAGTCCAAAATCAGCTAATCCCATAAATTTCCCAATCAATGCCACCCCGCCTCCAGCCACCATGGCTGCGATCGCGCCTTTCCTTGTTAGTTTGAGCCTGTGCCTATAAAAACCGAGAAGAATAGGGAAGATGAGTCCGGAGGTATATACCGTATAGCCGAGAAGGAGAGATGAAATAACCCCCTTCAACCGTAATGCAATAATGAGAGAAAAAGCACCTATCACCACAATAAAGATACGGGAAAGCAAAAGCACAGTTTTGTCCCCTACATTGTATTTTAACATAGGCTTTATGATATCAACTGATAAAATCGTGCTGGTTGTCAGAAGACATGTATCTGCTGAAGACATCATTGCTGAAAGGAGCGCCGCAATAATGAGGCCATTCAGTCCTATTGGGAAAACATGGTTGATCATTGTGGGAAATGAGGCCTCAGGGCTGATCTGGGGAAACAGTACCCTTGCAGACATACCTATCCCGGTTATGATAAAGGCAAATGGTAGTAATCCCAGTGCAACAGTTATGCTCGCTTTCCTGGCGATTGTTTTATCTTTGGAACAGAAAAGCCGTGAATATATATCGGGGCCTACCAAATAGGTTGACCCCACTAAAACGATATAGGTAGCCAGTGACTTCCATGTAAAATGCTGGCTTACGGGGAAGGAAAAGTAGTCTCCGCCAAGGGCCTCTCTCATTACAGAAATGCCGCCTACTTTGCCAAGACAAAGGGGAATCAAGACAAGAATTGCAATAATAATGATCAGGCTCTGTATAGTATCCGTGCGAACAACTGAATGTTGCCCTCCTAATAATGTATATAGGATAAAGACAAAGGCAGTTACAAGCATTAGAACCGATGGCGGGGCCTTTAAAATAACCTCTAATATTTTTCCTGCTGCCACTATCTGGCCTGCAATGATGCCTGTCCATGCGACAACTATCAAACCTGAGGCAAAGAATTTTGCTTCAGGTCCATACTGGATTTCAAGAATTTCCGGTAAGGTATACAGAGAGTATCCTCGCACCTTTTCCGCTAAAAAAAGGCCCAGGAAAAAAAGGCCGATAGCGCCTACAAGAAGCCACCATGAGCCCACCAGACCGTTTTTAAAGCCTAGGCCTGCCATCCCAATGGTGGAGGATCCCCCGATTATGGTGGCAAAGAGTGATCCCACAACAAAAAGGAAAGGGGCTTTCCTGTCAGCGACAAAAAAGCTGTCAAGTCCTTTCACAATCCTGAACGATCTAGTTCCAATAAAAATGAGAGCTAAAAAATATATACAAACAATTGTAATATCCATATTTATCACCTTTGTAATTTAGATAGTTAGTATGTAACTGATGAAAAATATGATCATATCAATGTTACGTCTCCGGAAAATATCCTGTGCAATTTCTCGCTTTCATCTTTAAGTATCAAAATCCCATCGTTGTCAATATCATGAACTTCCCCAATATATTTTTTGCCGGCCACCTCGGCAATCACCATTTGCCCTATGATATTTGTAAGTTCTTTCCATCGCTGAATAACAGGCTCAAATCCGATATTTTTAAATATCTCATAATATTTTTCATACCATCTCAGGTATTCCCTGATAAACGTGACCCTTGGAAAATATTTCCCTGTCTCTATTAAGATGGAGGTGGCCTTGTCTTTAATATCATCGGGAAATCCAAGGGTACTAACATTCATTCCTAAACCTACCACAATGTAATCTATTGCATCCATTTCAGTGCTCATTTCTGTGAGAATACCTGCGAGCTTTTTACCGTTCACAAGGATATCATTTGGCCATTTAATATTGATTTTGCATGGTGTAAGTTTTAGCAGGGTTTCAGCCACTACAACCCCTGTTAACATGGTTATTTTTGGCGCCTCACCTGGCGATATGGGTGGCTTTAAGATAAGAGAGATGTAGATTCCGCCTTGTGATGGAGAAAACCAGGTTCTTCCTTTCCTGCCTCTTCCTTTGACCTGTTGCTCGGCCACAACAAGGGTTCCTTCCGGCGCATCTCCGGCCGCTAACTCTTTTGCCTTTGTATTGGTGGAGCTGATTTTGCTGTAGTACACAATGTCTTTCCAGCCGAAGACATTTGTATCAAGCCCTTCACGGATTTCATTGGGTAAAAGCAAATCGGAGATCGTTCGGAGAAGATATCCCTTTTTGGAAGAGGATTCGATACCATAGCCTTCTTCTCGTAATTTGCAGATATGCTTCCATATGGCTGTACGGCTGACTGCGAGTTGTGTGCTTAATGCCTCGCCAGAAACCCAATTTCCCTTTTTTTCTTTTAGGTATAGTAGTAGTTGATCTTTTGTAGACATGGCCTGATTAGGTTAAAAAAAGGTTAAAAAGCATTTTCTTGAAACC
>QMLT01000232.1 GCA_003646875.1 Deltaproteobacteria bacterium | reverse complement strand
GAAAGGTTGAATTCTTTGAATTACCCCTTTACAAAATTGTTTTACGAGAACGAATTAAGCTATGATCACCAATGAAAAAAGGATCTGGTGGCGTATTAACTCATCAATTGCAAGGATAAGGGGTAGGCTACACTACTAACGGGGTAAAAAAACTTGTGATCAATATTGTGCCTGGTTAATTGAAATTATTACCATTCCTATGGATAAATTGACACAAGGAAGATTGCTAGCACGCAATACCGTTTGGAATCTCGGTGGCCAGGTTGCCCCATTGGTTGTGGCAATTTTTGCGATCCCGCCGCTTATTAAAGGACTTGGCACGGATCGTTTTGGAGTGTTGACCCTGGCATGGGTGGTGATAGGTTATTTCAGCCTCTTTGACCTTGGACTTGGGCGTGCGCTGACACAGTTGATTGCCAAAAAACTGGGTGATAAGCAAGAGGCAGAAATCCCTGCTTTAGTTTGGACTGGCCTAATTCTTATGCTAATCATGGGCTTGGTGGGGACACTAGTCGTAGGTTTGCTTTCTCCATGGCTGGCGCAAGATGCACTTAAAATTCCCAAAGAATTGCAGCCTGAAGCCCTGAATGCCTTTTATCTTCTCGCACTCGCTATCCCTGTGGTGACAGGTACCGCTGGACTCCGCGGTTTCTTAGAGGCATATCAGCGTTTCGATCTCATCAACCTCATTCGTATTCCCCTGTGGATGTTTACCTTTTTGGGTCCTCTTTTAGTTTTGCCCTTTTCGCATAGTCTCTTTCCGGTGGTGGCCATTTTGGTGATAGGACGGCTGGTCGCCTGTACCATCTATTTAATACTTTGCTTTAAGGTCATGCCAGCAATGGGCCTCGGCAGTGTTCTCCAGCTCAAGTTAGTGAAGAAATTAATTCTTTTTGGCAGTTGGATGACAGTGACCAATATTGTTGGGCCGTTTATGGTATTTTTGGATCGATTTTTGATTGGCGGTTTACTGTCTATGGCTGCTGTGGCTTATTATGCTACGCCTTATGAGGTAGTGACTAAGCTGTTAATAATCCCGGGGGCAGTGGTTGGCGTCTTGTTTCCGGCCTTCTCCGCTAGTTTTGCCCCAGAGCCCAGCCGTACAGCGTTGCTCTTTGGCCGTGGAGTTAAATATATATTCGTATGCCTTTTTCCTATTAGCCTTTTTATCGTAACCTTGGCATCAGAGGGGCTTGATCTCTGGCTCGGCGCAGAGTTCGCAAAAAACAGCACCCGCGTGTTGCAATGGTTGACTTTAGGGGTTTTCATCAATAGCTTGGCCCAAGTTGCGTTTGCGCTAATCCAGGGCGCTGGGCGGCCTGACCTCACTGCCAAGTTGCATCTTCTAGAGCTGCCATTTTATTTATTAGCAATATGGTGGCTGATTGGTAGTTATGGCATTGAAGGTGCAGCTATCGCCTGGGTGATACGAATAGGGGTAGATGCAATATTCCTATTTGGAATGGCGCACCGCTTTTTGCCGATTAAAGCCTCGATTAGCCGGAAGAAGATTTTAGCCGCAGGGGCAGCTATACTTACCCTGATACTTGGAAGCCTGCAGGCAAGTCTTGTTATAAAAGGAGTTTTCCTTTTATTAACACTATCTACCTTTATTTTGGCCACATGGTTCCTGATTTTTGCCCAGGATGAGCGAATGATGATAATGAATAGATTCAAAACGACTCAATTGCCTGATTGCGTGGAGAAGTGACAAAGTGATTAAAGAGCAAAGATTTGATGAGATCCATTCTAAACCTTGTCCAAACTGCTATATATGCGGAACACAAGGCGAAATTCTATACAAAGGTTTGAAAGATCGTCTATTTGGAGCGCCGGGGGAGTGGAATTTCAAGAAGTGCCCAAATCCTGGTTGTGGGTTGATGTGGCTTGATCCAATGCCGGTGAAAGAAACGATTAGCCTTGCGTATACAAATTACTATACTCATCTGGATACAGACCGGTTTTCCAAAACGTGGCCTCGGAGCGCATACAATGTGGTTAAGGAAGGTTACCTAGCGCACAAGTACAGTTACAGCAAAGCCTCAGTGCCAACATGGAAAAAACTCCTTGGTATGCTGATTTATCTTCATCCAGGTCGAAGAGCAGATGTGGATTTTAACGTCATGTATCTGCCGGCAAGCCCTCAAGGACTTTTGCTTGAGATAGGCTGTGGTAGCGGTCAAATGTTGAAAAGAATGCAAGAAATGGGCTGGCATGTAGAGGGTGTGGATTTTGATGCTTCTGCGGTTGAAAATGCCAGAAAGAAAGGATTACACGTGTGCTTTGGTACTCTGGAAGCCCAGAACTACGCAGACAATCACTTTGATGTGATCTTCATGAGTCACCTCATAGAGCACGTTCATGATCCTTTAAAGCTTTTGCGAGAGGGCCACCGGATCCTCAAGCCTGGTGGCCAGGCGGTCTTGGTTACTCCAAATAATGAGAGCTTGGGGCATAAATTATTTAAAGAGGCATGGAGAGGTTTAGAAGCACCTCGCCATTTATACCTTTTTTCATTGAAGGCCTTGAAGGAACTGTCTCAAGAGGCAGGATTTAAGGTGAAAAATTTGAAGATAACAGTGCGAAATGCTCGTGGTATTTATATAGCGAGTCGCTCGATACAAAAAGCTGCAAAAGCTGGCAAAGGAGAGGTTTCAGTACCCAATCCTAATTTTCAGGCAGAAATATGGCAATTTGTGGAGTGGATTATGTGTAGGCTAGATTCAAGACTTGGAGAAGAACTTGTTCTCTTTACCTATAAATAGGTGGCTCTACAGTCTTTAGTTTCATAGGTGATCCTTTCTCGACCTTGTGATTGGCCTTGTACTTAACTGATAGGATACAATGACCCCTTTCATGGACATTATCATTGTCAATTGGAATTCTGGGGGACAGCTCCGTGACTGTCTCGAATCCATTACCAACGCTAACAATCAGGATAGCTTTAAACTCAATCGGGTTGTGGTGGTGGATAATGCCTCATGGGATGGGTCGGCAGATGGGCTAGAAGACCTGAAATTGCCACTGTCTATTATTCGAAATACCGAAAATAGAGGCTTTGCGGCAGCCTGCAACCAAGGTGCAAAGGCGAGCGTGGCAGACTATCTGTTATTCCTGAATCCTGATACCTATCTAAATGATGACTCGTTAGCCAAGCCAATACTTTTAATGGAGGAGGACTTTAGTCAGCAGATCGGTATTATAGGGATTCAGCTTTTAGATAATAACGATGAGATTGCGCGAACGTGTGCCAGATTTCCAACACCCGGCAGGTTTTTCTCAAAGATGATCGGGCTGGACCGGTTATTTCCCCATATCTTCCCCGGCCATTTTATGTCCGACTGGGATCATAGGGAGAGTCGCGAAGTGGATCACGTAATGGGCGCATTCTTCCTGGTTCGCCGCTTCATATTCGAGGAATTAGGTGGCTTTGACGAACAATTTTTTGTTTATTTTGAGGATCTTGACTTTTCCTTGCGTGCCCGCCAAGCCGGTTGGCATTGCTTTTATCTCGCTGAGACAAAAGCTCGTCACAAGGGAGGGGGTACATCTGAGAAGGTCAAGGCATTGCGCTTGTTTTACTCCCTTCAGAGCCGCATCTTATACGGATATAAACATTTCGGCTGGTGGTCTGCGACCAGCCTGATGCTGGGAACCTTGCTTTTGGAGCCTTTAGCGCGTCTTACGTTAAGCGCTTTTCGCCGATCTAGTGGAGAAATACACGAGACCATTAAGGGTTATTCCATTCTTTGGGGCAAACTGCCGTTATTTTTGAAATCCATATCAGAGCATGGTAACCCATGAAAATCCTTCTGCTCAGTCGTTACAGCCATCTGGGGGCGAGTAGTCGGGTTCGTTTTTACCAGTACCTCCCATATTTAAAAACTCAGGGAATTCATGTTACTGTGGCAAATCTCGTGGGGAATGACTATATCGAGGATCTTTATGCGGGCAGACGGAAGCGTTTCGCTGCTATCATTGGCGCCTATATCCGACGACTTGGT
>QMLT01000231.1 GCA_003646875.1 Deltaproteobacteria bacterium | reverse complement strand
GTGTATGGCCTGACAAGGAAGACCAAGTTTGCTTGTGACTTCGGATTAAAGGGACAAATTCAGGATGCAGCAGGTTCATCCATGCACAATATTGCAGAAGGATTCGATTCAGAGACAAACCCGGAGTTTGTTCGTTTTCTTCGGTATGCAAAGCGATCGTGCACCGAAGTCCAAAGTGAGCTTTATGTGGCCTTAGATCAACAATACATAACGAATAATGAGTTTCAGGATGTGTACGATCATGCGGGGCGCACCCGCGCCGCCATCCGTGGTTTCATCAAGTACTTGCTGACCTACAAGCAAGGCCAACAAAAGAAAATTAACCCTGAACGGTGAACGCTGAACCTTTGAACGGTTTCGGTCTATTCACATCATCTGATACGGATCAACATCAATTATCATTCTTACCCCGCTCGAACTCAGAATCTGGGTAGAGAATGACTCTACATCTTTTAATAATTGGTTGAGGTATCTGGAGGTGCGGGATTTGATGAGAATCTGCTGTCGGTATTTCCCTTTTAGCTTTGCCATAGGGGCCTCAACAGGTCCAAGAACCTCTACAGCGTTCTTTCTTTTTGACTGCTGTTTTATGGTGTTGCGGATCTTCATTCCAATATGGGCCGCTATTTTTTCTGTCTTTGTCTTGCTATTTCCAAGAAAGCGCACATAGGCTATTAAGGAAAATGGCGGATAGTTAACCTGGCGTCTGAGCGCTATTTCCCGGGAAAAAAATTTTGTATAGTCGTGATCCTTTGTTGCAGTTATTGCATAGTGTGAAGGATTGAATGTCTGGATGATAACCTTTCCTGGCATGTTGCCTCTACCGGTCCTGCCTGCGACCTGAGAAAGCAGTTGAAATGTAATCTCCCCGGCACGGAAATCCGGGTAATTAAGCGATAGATCAGCAGAGATTACCCCGACAAGTGTTACATCAGGAAAATCGTGGCCCTTGGTAACCATCTGTGTCCCAACGAGGATATCCGTTTCGTGCTGCATAAATCGTTTCAAAACCTGTTGTGCTTCCCCCTTACGTCTCATCGTATCTCTGTCCATTCTCTCTACCCGTGCCTTCGGAAATAGACTCTCTAATACCTGCGCCACCCTTTGCGTACCAAACCCATATGGTTTTAAGTCTTCACTGTTACAGGACGGGCACCTCTTCGGTGGTTTTATGGAAAAGCCACAGTAATGACAGAGCAGATTGTTTCCGTATTTATGATAGGTCAAACTTACCTCACAGTTCGGGCATCGGATAGTCTCTCCGCAAAATCTGCAAAGGTAAAGGGAGCTGAATCCCCTTCTGTTTAAAAACAGGATAGTTTGTTTTTTCTGAGTTAGATTTTCCTCGATAGCCTCTTTTAAGGGCGGGCTCATAATACTCTCGTCCTGTGCAGCGGAACCTCTCTTGAGTTTTGCCATATCTATGACTTGTATTTCTGGTAGTTCTCTTTTGAGAATCCTTTTTGGCATGGTGAGAAGGCCATATTTTCCTATTGCGGCATTCTGGTAAGATTGAACCGATGGAGTTCCGGAACCAAGTATAATAACGGCATCTGAGAGTTTTGCCCTCATAATGGCAGCATCCCTTGCCTGGTAGCGGAATTTCTCTTCCTGCTTATAGGAGAGATCATGTTCCTCATCAACAATAATAAGACCGAGCCTGGGAAGAGGGGCGAAAAGAGCTGATCTGGCGCCTATAACAACATCGGCATCTCCCTTTGCTATCCTGATCCATTGGTCATATCGTTCCCCGGTTGAAAGAGCGCTGTGTAGAATGGCCACCCTATCTTTAAAGCGGGCCTTGAAAAGAGACGCCATAGAAACAGTCAGGGCAATCTCCGGCACCATTATTATGGATTGCTTTCCTAATTCTTTGGCAGCCCTAACAGCATGATAATAGACCTCTGTTTTACCGCTGTCGGTTATGCCATATAGTAGATAGGTAAAAAAGGTATTGTCCCTAAGTTTTTCGTTTATCCTTTCTGCCACCTCCTTTTGTTTTGAATTGAGAGGTGGCGGTTTCGTAGGAATAAAAAGGGTTTCATCTAATATATCCCTCGCAACCGTTCTGCGGGTTTTTTTCAAAAATCCTTTTCTCACCCATTTATCCGCGAGATAGGCACCATTGCTGAAGACGCTATTTATCTCACGGAGGGAAACCTCTTTCTTTTTGATCATCATCTCTAAAAATTCATCTTCATTTCTGGGAAGTCTTTTCCGATCAAAAAGTGATCTGTCAATAGTTGTCCCTTTCTTTAGTGTAATGAACACCATTTTTAAAAGGCCAACCCTGTCCAGCCATCCCCTGGAGGGCATCCTTGTGCGATCAGGGATTCGCACATTTAACCCTGCTGGAAGGGCGCCTTTTATTACCAGGCCAATTGGGTATAGATAATAGTGAGACAGCCATTCAAAGAACTCAACCATCTGAGGAGGGAAAAGTGGGCGCGTGTCAATGACAGTGATTATGTCTTTTATGCCTTTTCTTTTCCCCGGCGGGATAATCCTGAGAATATAGGCGGTTATCTTTCGTCCTGAGAAGGGCACAAGGGCCCTTTTGCCCACTGCCACCTCCTCTATGAGTTCTCCGGTTACTGTGTAGGTAAATGTATCGCTGATTGGAAGGGCAACGGCAACCTGGATATATATCTTTTGCAAGGACTCAGGCATGAGCGATCAATTTTCTCCTTATTTTTGTCTTGAATATACATAATAAGATATGAAGTAATTAATCACTTTTACTGAATTGGGTTCTAATCAGTGGGATATCAAAAAGAGATACATCAATAGGTAGGTTTGCTTTAATGTCCAACACGGTATATTCCTCTATTATTTCTCCTTTATATGCATAGACAATCTGGAATGGATACCAGGCATGCTCCATAAACTCAATATAGTCGGAAAAATCAAAACGGTAATCACCATGTTTGAGAAGGAGGGGTAAAAATAGCTCCTTATCAACAAGAAGCCTGGCGCTTCCCTCATTTTTCTCCCCAATCAGGTATGCTATCTTTCCCTCAAACCTCGTAAGGGATACCTTATCGGTGTTTATGCCCACCTCTTTAAGCATTTCTAATAATTGCGCTGGATCGTGTGATAGAAGTAAAAAACGATAAATAAAATCATAACTTTCCTCATCATAGGTAATCTTTCTGTCGATAATTCTCAAGGTTTTTGAATTATTATGGATTATAAGGCGCTTACCAGGTTGACCCGGAATCTCTGACCTGTAGAGATAAGGGAAGGACAAAGTGACAATCTCATCAAAAGCCTTTTCATGATGTAAGTCTTTTGTATGTTGGGTTATCACTAATGTTTTGATAGCGGTAAATTTATTGGTCATAATCGCGATAATCTGAGATGAAGGGAGTATATAAGACAGCACAACTGATGGTAAAATAGGAATAATAAGTAAAGATAGTAAAATTAGAAAGTTTAATCTTTTTCCCATGCCTCATCCATCTGAAAAGTCAGCTCCTTAAACCTCTTCTTATCGTTGTTGATAATGACTCAGGTATCTTGCCACAAAGTCACCAAGGCACCAAGATTATAGAGAATGATTGATAATAGCCTTTTTAATTTCGATAAATCGGGAGTGAAATTTATATTTATCTTCCCCGCCTGCCAGATGGCGGGCAGGTCTTTGTGTCTTTGAGTCTTGGTGGCAGAATAGTTACGTTTTTTGATAAAAATAGTTGACATATTAACTTCTTTATATTATTAAATATAAACATTATAATATAACTATATTTAATTGCAAACAGCTTGAGAAAGGAAACCTGATGGCAGATTATATATTTTGCATGAGGAAAAAGAATAATCCTCGAATAGATGTTCGAATATGTCAGAAAAAATGTCCTTTTAAAGACGAATGTCCAGAATTTCTGGACTATCAAAGGAATTCAACTGATCAATCCTCAATCTTAGATTCAAGATCGATCATATCGCCTCTTCTGAATACTATGGCATCAAAAAATTGAAGGAGGCCCTATTCCCGCGAGTTTAC
>QMLT01000230.1 GCA_003646875.1 Deltaproteobacteria bacterium | reverse complement strand
AGTGTATACAGCGGGTCTAATCGTGCAACCATCAGTTTTGTCAGAAAAGCAGGTGCTTTTTACGCTTACAAGTCACAAGATTGTCAAATAAGTAGGAAACTCGGGCTAGAGAAGCCTAACGCAGGTGTAGCATTTGTTATGCAGATGTTGAACAACAGACCGGATGTAAGCATTTCCACTTTGATAAAAAGCGCATCTCTCTATAAAAGCAAGGAGATTATGGACGAAAAAACAGCGGAGCTGATAGCTATTTCATCAGCTGTTGCCAATGGGGCCAAGTTCTGCATGGATGTTCACATGCGTAAGGCTTTTTCCCTTGGCGCAACCGAGGAAGAGGTGTTTAACACTATCCTTATCTCCAGCGCAGTGTGCGAAACCTCGGCATGGGCCACTGCTTTCAGGGAATTTCAAAAACTTGAAGGGAAAGAAAATCGAAAGAGCAATAAGAAAAAGAGTAGCTCTTGAAGAACCAAAATGCAGGAAGCAGGGTTTAAGCAATTGTTTATTTATTCCTTTGCATACCTCTTTATCCCTTCTTGATACAAATCATTTCCTTTTGTGTCATTGACTACGGTTACTGGAAAATCCTCTACCTCTAACACCCGGATTGCTTCGGGCCCTAAGTCAGGGTAAGCAACGATTTCGGCCTTTTTAATTCTTTTAGCTATAAGGGCACCTGCCCCCCCTGTGGCGCCAAAATATACGGCCTTGAATTTACGCATAGCTTCAATAACGGTCTGAGAGCGATTTCCTTTACCAATCATCCCTTTTAATCCAAGCTGGATCAATTTTGGAGAATAGGGATCCATCCTATAGCTGGTCGTGGGCCCGGCAGAGCCAATAGGTTTGCCGGGTTTTGCCGGGGTAGGCCCAACAAAGTAAATTACCTGTCCTTTGATATCAACCGGGAGCTCTTTTCCTTCCTCTATAAGCTCAAAGAGCCGTTTATGCGCAGCATCCCTTCCGGTTAACAAAATGCCGTTTAACAATACCTTGTCTCCAATATTTAATTTCTCCACATCCTCATTTGACAATGGAGTTGTCAGCCTTATCTGTTTTGGCATCTCCTCCTCCAGTATATAGTGGGTACTTGATACATGAAACTCGAAACTTGGTATTCCTAATTGGGTATTGTTCGTGTTTATCCAGTTTCCAGTTTCAAGTTTACGACATTAAATAATCGCCTCTTTGTGTCTGGCAGCATGACACTGTATATTTACTGCTACTGGTAAACTTGCAATATGGCACGGTTCGATTTCCAGAAATACATCAAATGAGGTGGTATTTCCTCCGTATCCCATTGGGCCAATCCCCAATCTATTGATTCTTGTTAAAATTTCCTCCTCAATTGTTGCCAGTTCTGGATCAGGATTTCTATTTCCTATGTCTCTCAGGATTGCCTTTTTTGCCAGGATTGCAGATCTTTCAAAGGTTCCACCAACTCCAACGCCAATGACAGTTGGCGGACATGGGTTTGAACCAGATTCTTTCACCCTATTTACTACAAAGTCTTTCACTCCCTCAATGCCAGCTGCCGGGGTAAGCATAGTTACCCTGCTCATATTCTCGGCACCTCCTCCTTTGGGTGCAAAGACGATCTTCATTTTATCTCCTGGAACAATTTGAATGTGAATAATAGCCGGGGTATTATCGCCTGTGTTTTTTCTGGTAATAGGATGGCAAGCCGATTTCCTTAAATATCCGTCTTCATACCCCTGTCTCACTCCCTCGTTGACTGCCTCAGTTAAATCGCCGCCTGTTATATGGACATCCTGACCAATGTCTATAAATACAACAGCAAGCCCGCAATCCTGACATATCGGAGCCTTCTCTTCCCAAGCTATCCTGGCATTCTCTTGCAGTTCCTTAAGGACCTCTATCCCTGTTGGTGACTCCTCAGCCTCGATTGCCTTGTCAAAGGCACGAAGGACATCATTGCCAAGATTATAATTTGCATCTATGCACAAGCCCCTGACCACTTCGATGATCTTTTTCGAAGGAATCTCTCTGATCATAATCTTACCTCCTGAGTTTAATTTGGACACAAGTTTTCGCCGCAGATAGCCGCAGATAACTCATTTCTGGAGATATTGAAAATCCTGATAACCTGCGTTTACCCGCCTGCCAACGCCATTATAATTAATCTTTTCTGCTGGGTCACTTTTTTACTGGCAAAGTTATCTAAAGCATTCTACCCAGAAAGGCAATGGCGGGCAGGACTTTGTCCAAAAAGAAAATTCCTGTGATTTTAACTATCCCCACCTCTTTTGGGTCTAAACCGGAATATTCCCATGCTTCTTTGCAGGCCTTGTTTCCTTTTTTGTAGTAAGTATCTCCAGGGCATCTATAATTCGAGGCCGTGTATCACGCGGTAAGATAACTGCATCTACAAATCCCCGGGAAGCAGCAATGTATGGATTGGAGAAAAGATTGCGATATTCGGTGATCTTCTCTTCCTTTTTTGCATTTGGATCAGGCGCTGCCTTGATCTCCCTTCGATGAATAATCTCAGCCGCTCCTTCAGCTCCCATGACAGCTATCTCGGCTGTAGGCCAGGCCAGCACATAGTCACCGCCCAAATGCTTACTGCACATGGCAAGATATGATCCTCCATAATCCTTTCTGGTTATCACGGTTACCTTTGGCACAGTAGCTTCACTGTAGCACCATAGAAGCTTGGCGCCATGCCTTATTATACCTCCCCATTCCTGGTTACTTCCTGGTAAATAACCGGGAACATCCACTAAGGTAAGAAGGGGAATATTGAATGCATCACAGAACCTGATAAACCTTGTTGCTTTATCTGAGGCATTTACATCAAGACAACCTGCCAGAAATCTTGGTTGATTTGCAATAATCCCTACTGTTTTTCCATTGAACCTGGCAAAACAGATAATCATATTTTTTGCATAATGCTCATGGGGTTCAAAGATCCGGCCATTGTCCACTATAGAGTGAATAACATCTTTCATATCATAAAAGGATTTTGGATTGTCAGGGATAATATTATCGAGCGCAGGATCAGTCCTCTGAGGATCATCGCCTGACTCCACCACCGGAGGACCTTCCATGTTATTTGATGGCAGATAGCCCAGCATCTCTCTAATCCTTTCTATACACTGAGCATCGCTGTCGCATGCAAAATGAGCCACACCACTTTTTGTGTTGTGAGTCATCGCTCCTCCCAGATCCTCAGGGCTTATTTCCTCTCCAATGGTTTCCTTAATTACCGCCGGACCGGTGATAAACATATAACTGCTTTTCTTTGTCATAAATATCCAGTCGGTCATGGCCGGGGAATACACCGCGCCTCCTGCCGTGGGCCCCATAATAGCCGAGATCTGAGGAATCACTCCGGAGGCACAGGAATTACGGTAAAAGATATCTCCGTATCCAGCAAGAGAATCTACACCTTCCTGTATCCTCGCCCCCCCTGAATCATTAAAACCGACAATGGGCGCTCCTGTCTTGAGCGCCAGGTCCATAACCTTACAGATTTTTTTGGCGTGCATTTCGCCCAATGTACCTGCCACAGAGGTAAAATCCTGAGAATATGCATATACTAATTTACCATTTACAGATCCGTGTCCAGTAACCACGCCTTCGCCCGGAATAAATGTTTCAGGCATATCAAAGTGTATACAACGATGCCTGACAAACATATCAAGCTCCCGAAAACTATTGGGGTCAAAGAGGAGTTCCAGCCTCTCCCTTGCAGTTAGCTTACCTTTTTCATGCTGTTTCTCGATCCCTTTAGCTCCCCCCATGGCGAGCTCTTTTTCTTCCCGCTCTTTCAACTCTTTAAGCTTATTTTCAGTGGTTCCTCCCATCAAATCCTCCTTTCCATAAATCTGTAATAAAAACACTTCTTCTGAAAACTAGCCCCCCATCATGTAGATTAAATCCGGTATCCGCCTAAATCAAAGCAGAATAATAGTTATCTCTAATATACATGTAAAGGAAAAAGTAAAGTATCCTTCAAATAATAGCATTGCTATAGCTACAGAGGTAAATTTTT
>QMLT01000229.1 GCA_003646875.1 Deltaproteobacteria bacterium | reverse complement strand
TTATACCACTGTTACCCACTCAAAACTTTAAAGAGCCTTTAAAAGTATATGGGGATTTTTTTGAAAGTTAATAATGTAATGCCCATTGATAAAAGACATTATTTCCTGCTAAAACCATAAACCTCTAACAAAATCTAAATTTGATCTTGACATGATTTTAGCCTAAAAATTATACTTCTATCCAAAATATAGTCACATTATAGCTATATTGTAATTATTTTTTCTTTGCCCCTTAAAGAGAGAAGTAGGATGAAATATAGCCTATTCTTAGGATGCACTATCCCGGCTCGCTCCAGAAATTATGAATTATCTGCACGGGCTATAGCCGCTCGGCTGGACATTGAATTTGTCGATATTAAGGAATTTTCATGTTGTGGGTTCCCACTTGAGGCATCTGATGAAATGGGTGCAATTCTCCTTAGCGCCATGAATCTTTGTCTGGCAGAAGAGAAGGGATTGAATATATGTGCACTTTGTAGCGCCTGTACCTCTATGCTCACAAAGACAGCCTATAATTTAAATCATAACAAGAGATTAAGAGAACAGGTAAACAAGGAACTTTCGAAGATAGGCAAAGAATATACAGGAGAAGTAAAAGTCAAACATTTTGCAAGGATATTACTGGAGGATGTCGGCTTAGAGAGGATTAAAAAAGAGATTAAACAGGATTTGAAAGGGTTAAAGGTAGCCACACATTATGGATGTCATTATCTAAAACCTTCATATATCTATGACGGCTTTGACGATCCTCAGGATCCTCAAAGCCTTGAAAAGATTCTTGAGGCAGTAGGTGTCAGCAATATCCAATATAAACGAAAAAAGGATTGTTGTGGAGGGCCTATTCTTCTTTCAGATGAAAAAGTAGCCTTGAGTGTAGCAGGAAAGAAATTACAATGTGTCAAAGAGACTGAGGCTGACTGCATAAATCTGGTTTGCCCTTTCTGCAGTTTAATGTTTGATGCCAATCAAAAAGGGGTAGAGAATCAATTTGGGACTGAATTTCATATACCAGTTCTCTATCTCCCTCAAATAGTAGGTCTGGCAATGGGTTTAGGTCGAAAGGAACTTGGTCTTAATCTTAACTCTGTAAGCACAAAGGAATTGACGGCTAAGTTAGAACAGATATAAAGTTTAAAGTTATAAGCGCCTAAAGCCCGCCATAGCGCTACGTGCAATAAGTAGCCTACTAGGGTTTTTAGACAAGTATGTGGATCAGGCAACAAAACTAATATGTCATGACTGGTCCATGTTTTAAAGTTATGAAGGAATGAAATGGATAGGATTAATTTACGCGAGTCTGATCCTGATTTTATAGAGGAGCTTGATTCATCTGATTTTATAAGTGGTTTTAGGGCTTGTTATACGTGTGGCACATGTACAGCAGGTTGCCCTGTGCATCGGGCAAATAAGGATTATGACCCCCTTCGCATTATCAGGATGCTCGTTCTTGGTCTAAGAGATGAGCTATTGAAAGGTGATATGATCTGGCTTTGCTCCGATTGCTATACCTGTCAGGAGAACTGTCCGATGGGGGTGAAGGTCACAGATATAATAAACCATCTTAAAAACCTTGCAACTCAAGAAAAGAATATCCCTATTGGGGTAAGCGCTCAGGAAAAACTTCTAAAGGATCAGGGTAAGATTTATATTATTGATGATTTCGATAACAAAAAAAGGACAAAGGTAGGGTTGCCTTCTCTTCCTCCAATGGCTGAAGAGGCAAAAACATTGCTTAAAAAGGAATAAAATGATGAAGGGTTGAGATATAATCTTAGGTATTTTGATTTGAGGTTGATTATGTCCAAAGACACTATCGGCTCAGTGATGGTGGTCGGCGCAGGAATTGCTGGAATGCAGGCCGCCCTTGACCTGGCAAACTCTGGCTATTATGTCTACCTTGTGGAGAAAGATCCGGTCATTGGAGGGGTTATGGCCAAACTTGATAAGACATTCCCTACCAATGACTGCGCTATGTGAATTATGTCGCCCAAACTGGTCGAGGTCGGCCGGCACCTAAATATTGAAATTCTCACCCTCTCTGAGATAGAGAATATACAGGGAGAGGAAGGAAACTTCCAGGTCAGTGTCCATCAAAAGGCGCGTTATATCGATTCGGATAAATGTACAGGATGTGGAGATTGTGCCCGGGTGTGCCCTGTGAGTCTCCCCGATGAGTTTAATGGACGGCTTAGTTCGCGGGCAGCAACGTATATTCCTTATCCCCAGGGAGTTCCTCTTGCCTATACCATTGACAAATTAGACCGCGCCCCGTGCATGTCAGCCTGCCCCGCCCATATCAATGTTCAAGGCTATGTGGCCATGATAAAGCAAGGCAAATATAAAGAGGCCATAGAGATCATTATGAAGGACATGCCCCTCCCAGGTATCCTGGGAAGGGTATGTGTAAGGTTCTGTGAAGCACACTGCAGGCGAGCAGAAGTCGATGAGCCGGTATCAATAAAGGAGCTGAAGCGGTTTGCCGCTGATCAGGTAGATATTCGCTCCCTTCCAGTCCCAGAAATCACACCAAGGCAAGAGAGAGTGGCAGTAATAGGCTCAGGGCCAAGTGGCCTTGCAGCAGCATACTTTCTTGCCCTTGATGGGTATAAATCTACGATATTTGAGGCCTTAAATTTGGCAGGAGGAATGCTTGCATACGGTATTCCAGAGTTTCGCCTTCCCAGAGATGTGTTAAATACAGAGATTGAGAATATAAAACGATTTGGCGTTGAAATAAAGACAAACTCTCCCATAGGAAAAGAAAAGACCATTGATGACCTTATTATAAAAGAAGGCTATAAGGCAGTCTATATTGCAACAGGCGCTCATAAAGGGATGAAACTAAATATCCCAGGAGAAGAGGAGTATAATACCTTCTGCCAATGTGCCCCATGGCTAAGAGAGGTAAACTTAGGAAATATCAAAGAGATTAAGGGAAAGGTTATAATCCTTGGGGGAGGAAACGCTGCCATTGATGCTGCCAGGGTATCAGTTCGCCTGGGCGCAGATGAGGTGCATATAGTCTATCGAAGAAGTAAAAATGAGATGCCTGCCGATCCCTTTGAGATTGAAGAGGCTCTGGCAGAAGGCATTAAGCTCGATGTCCTTGTTACCCCACAAGCAGTGATCGGAGAAAATGGAACCCTCACCGGCATTGCCTGTCTTAAAAACAGACTTGGTGAGCCTGACAGGTCTGGACGAAGACGACCTCTCCCTATACAAGGATCAGACTTTACCATTCCCGCAGATCACGTTATTGCAGCCATTGGCCAGACACCGGATACCTCATTTGCCGCTCACTGCAGTGATATCACATTCTCAGAGCATGACCTCCTCACTGTTAACCCGTATACCCTTGAGACAAAAAAGAAGGGAGTATTCGCAGGGGGTGATGTGGTGACTGGCCCCAAGACAGTGATTGAGGCAATGGCCCATGGAAAACAGGCAGCTGCCGCTATTGCTGCCTATCTTCAGGGAGAAGAGATCCCATCATTTATAGAGCCTGACCTTAAGGATAATAGCTATAACCCGATTGACCCACATGAGCCAACAATAACCCGGGCGCCGGTACCCACTCTTCCAGTTACAGAACGAATAAATAACTTTAAAGAGTCTAACCTGTCCATGGATGAGGAGACCGCACAAAGAGAGGCTGCCCGCTGTCTTGATTGCGGGGTGTGCTGTGAGTGTTTTCAATGTGTGGAGGCATGTAAGGCAGATGCCATTGATCATACTATGACAGATAAGTGGCTGGATATTGATGTTGGTTCGGTTATTTTGGCGCCAGGGTATGAAACCTTTGAGCCATCAAAATATACTCAATATCGGTATGGAAAAAGTCAAAATGTAATTACCGCAATAGAATTCGAGCGAATTCTTTCTGCATCCGGCCCTTTTGAGGGCCACCTTATAAGGCCATCTGATAAAAAGGAGCCAAAAAAGATTGCATGGATACAATGTGTTGGGTCAAGAAATATCCATGTGGGGGACAAGGGTTACTGTTCCTCTGTATGCTGTATGT
>QMLT01000228.1 GCA_003646875.1 Deltaproteobacteria bacterium | reverse complement strand
CCATAAATCGGGACACACGTGCAACGTGGATTTTACTATTATGCGACTTGTCGGTTGGTGTCCCGATTTATGGGGGTCTGCCAGTGCATCAGTTATAGGGCATGAGACAAAAAAAGACATACCTATATGCTCCTTAAATGTAGCATTTTTAAGCTGCTGCCCCAACTTATTGAGAAGTTACGAATTATTTAAGGTTTATTTAAGACATGGAAATCAAGGCTATTGCAAAGTACATACGAATATCTCCAAGGAAAATTCGACTACTTATGAGGGAGATAAGAGGGAAAAAAGTTGAAGAAGCATTAAACATATTAACTTTTGCTCCGCAAAAAGGGGCTCCTATTTTACGTAAGTTAGTCAATTCTGCTATTGCTAATGCGAGCCAACGTCCTGATACAGATGTGGACAGCTTGTTTATAAAGCATATATTTGCTGATGAGGGCCCAATGTTAAAACGATTTAGACCAAGGGCTATGGGTAGGGCGACAAGGATAAGAAAAAGAACCAGTCACTTGACGATTATTCTCGATGAGAAATAACCCTATAAAAAGCGCTTAAAGTCTGTAAAGTGAACTAATGCACCTAAAATCATCGAGTAAAACTTCCAAACTAACAGATTAGAAGGAGAATTCAGTGGGTCAAAAGGTACATCCAGTAGGATTAAGGCTGGGCATAAATAAGACCTGGAATAGCAGGTGGTTTGCTGATTCTGAGTTTGCCTCACTCGTTATAGAAGATGAGGAAATTCGGAGATTTTTAAAAAAGCGGCTTTATCAGGCTGGTGTATCAAAGATTGAGATCGAGAGAGCTGCCAATAAGATAAGGCTTAGGATTTATACATCGAGACCTGGGATTATAATTGGTAAGAGAGGGGCAGAGATAGAAAATTTAAAAAAGGAACTAGAGAAAAAAATAAAAAGGGAATTTTTTATTGATATCAAAGAGGTAAGAAGGCCGGAATTGGAAGCTCAACTAGTTGCAGAGAACACAGCTATACAATTAGTTCGTCGTGTGGCATTTCGCAGGGCAATGAAGAAGAGTGTTAATTTGGCTATGAGATTTGGCGCTAAGGGAATAAAGATTTCCTGTAGCGGTAGGCTCGGTGGAGCAGAGATGGCAAGGAGAGAATGGTATAGGGAGGGCAGGGTACCATTGCATACCCTCAGGGCAGACATAGATTATGGATTTACTGAAGCATTGACAACGTATGGGGTGATAGGAGTAAAGGTAGCCATCTTTAAAGGTGAACTTTGGCCTAATAAGGGGGAATAGAAAGGTCTTGTTATGTTAAGCCCAAAAAAGGTTAAACATAGAAATATTCAGAAGGGACGAATGAGAAGGAAGGCCTATAGAGGCTCAGATGTTGAGTTTGGTTATTTTGGCTTGCAGGCAAAGGAGTGCGGCTTTATGTCAGCCAGACAGATAGAGGCAGCAAGGATAGCTATAACAAGAGCTGTGAAGAAGGGTGGCAAAATATGGATAAAGGTTTTCCCGGACAAGCCAATGACTAAGAAGCCTGCTGAAACAAGAATGGGAAAAGGCAAGGGTAATTTTGAAGGTTGGGTAGCAGTAATAAAACCCGGCAAGGTCTTATATGAGATTGAAGGTGTTAATAAAGAGGTAGCTAAAGAGGCTTTTCGATTGGCTGGTCATAAATTACCATTTGCGACTAAATTCTTAGATAGGAGTGAATAACACCTTGAAAGCAGGGGAATTACGGGAATTGAGCGCCCAAGAATTAATACAACGGGAAAAGGAGTTGGCAATGGAATTGTTTAACCTTCGATTTCAAATGGCCACTGGCCAGTTAAGTAACCATGCTGCCATAAGAAAGACAAAAAAAGATATTGCCAGGATTAAAACTGTATTAAATGAGAAAGATAACAGAAAAGATAATGCTGGGTCATGATATGGTGATACGTAGCAAAAGAAAAGAGATGACAGGTATTGTATTAAATAACACGATGGATAAGACTGTAAAGGTCTTAGTCGAACGTTTGGCCAAGCATAAAAAATATAAAAAGTATATTAAGTACCGGGCAAAATACCTGGTGCATGATTCACATAATATATGTCAGATAGGTGATAAAGTAAGAATCATTGAAAGTCGCCCGATAAGTAAGATGAAAAGATGGAGAGTGTTAAAAGTTATAAGTGGCTGTGAAGCGCCTAAAATTTAAATTAAAAAATGATCTTCTCCATCACTTTAACCCACTTTAGGCACTTTAAACTTTAAACTTTAGGCACTCAGGAAAATGATACAGGCCGAGACAATATTAAATGCTGCTGATAACTCAGGCGCTAAGAAGCTTTATTGCATAAAGGTTCTTGGCGGCACAAGGAGAAGATACGCAAGGGTGGGAGATGTCATCGTAGTATCTGTTAGGGAATCTTTGCCTAATAGCAAGGTAAAAAAAGGTGATGTTTTAAAAGCAGTTATAGTAAGGACAGTGAAAGAGATTAGGAGGGATGATGGCTCATACATAAAATTTGATGATAACTCAGCTGTATTAATCAATCAACAAAGAGAGCCAATTGGAACACGAATTTTCGGTCCTGTAGCCAGGGAGCTGAGGTCGAAAAGATTTATGAAAATTATATCTCTTGCCCCTGAGGTACTTTAACCACAAAAGCATCTATTATGTCTAAGAAGAAGATTTACATAAGAAAAAATGATAAGGTAATGGTAATAGCCGGCAAGGAAAAAGGAAAGATTGGGGCAGTGTTGAAAGTTATTCCCGAGAAGGAAGGTATTATAGTAGAAAAACTAAATATGGTAAAAAGGCATACCAGGCCTGGAGGGAAAAGCGCCAAAGGTGGGATTATAGAAAAAGAGGCCCCTATTAATGTATCTAATCTTATGCTTGTCTGTGGAAAGTGCGCTCAGACAACAAGAATTGGAAAAAAGGTGCTTGAGGATGGGAGTAAGGTAAGGTTTTGCAAAAAGTGTGGGGAGATATTAGATAAGTAAAGAATATGTTCCATTTGTTTTATTAGTTCAATTAGTTCGGTTGGTTAGATTTTAGTCAATGAAAACTAATGAAACCAATCAAACAAATTAAACCAATTATTTGTTATGTCTCGCTTAAAAGAAAAATATCTTAAAGAGATTGTGCCGGTTATGATCAAGGAGTTTGGTTATCGAAACGTAATGGAGGCGCCGAAACTTGAAAAGGTGGTTCTCAACATGGGCCTTGGCGAGGCAATACATAATATCAAAGTCCTGGATTCAGCAGTAGAGGAATTAGCACTCATTAGTGGACAAAAACCTGTTATTACAAGAGCTAAGAGGTCTATTGCGAGCTTTAAGGTGAGGGAAGGAATGCCAATAGGGTGTATGGTCACATTAAGAAGTGAGAGGATGTATTATTTTTTAGATAAGCTTTTTAATGTAGCTCTTCCCAGGGTGAGAGATTTTCGGGGTTTATCAGATAAGGCCTTTGATGGTCGCGGTAATTATACATTAGGCATTAAGGAGCAGATTATTTTTCCAGAGATCAACTATGAAAAGATTGACAAGGTCAAGGGCCTTAATATTACTATTGTTACTACTACCAAGACTGACGCTGAGGGTCGCTTTTTGCTTGAGAAAATGGGATTGTTATTTCGGATGTGAGAAGGGGGTTTTACTTTGGCAAGAAAATCTTTGATTGTAAAGGCAAAGAGAAATCAAAAATTTTCAACTCGTACATACAATAGATGCCCTATTTGCGGCAGAAGTAGGGCCTTTTTAAGGAAATTTGGGATTTGTAGGATTTGTTTTAGAAATTTGGCCTTAAGGGGTGATATACCAGGTGTCACTAAATCAAGTTGGTAGGTAAGTAAAAACGGAGAGATGCATAATGACCATGACTGACCCCATTGCGGATTTGATCGTGAGGATAAAAAATGCGATCATGGCCTCATATGATAAAGTGGAAGTTCCCTCCTCAAAGATTAAAATCAATATCGTTAAGATATTAAAATTCGAAGGGTATATAAGGAATTACAAGATAATTAAAGACAGCAAGCAAGGCATTCTAGT
>QMLT01000227.1 GCA_003646875.1 Deltaproteobacteria bacterium | reverse complement strand
TCGCTGAAAGCGCATCCAGATCATGAAAATTACGGACCAGGTTCTTTCCCCAGTAGCCAGATCCGACAATAGCTATGTCAATCATGCTCATTTCTCCATTTTATTAATAAAATTAGGATTAATTTCATGGGCTAACCATGGCAAGCTTTGCATAACCCATTTTTTTACCGTGTTCATAGTGAAGAATGCCAGACTTCTTCTGCTTTTATATCCTGTTGGATATGCTTATCTTGCTGATAGTATCGATGTACTAAATCTGCAAGGCTCTCCTCCCACGGTCTAAGTCTAATACCAAAATTTTTTGTTATCAGAGAACAGTCCATACCGCAATTTGCAGGTCTTTTTGCCGGAGTGGGATATTCTGCCGTGGCGATAGGCGCCACCTTTTTTACCATAAGTGAATCATACTGTTTTGCCAGATCAAAAATTGCTTGTGCAAAACCGTGCCAGGTAGTCACGCCCTTGCCGCAGTAATGGTAGGTACCCCAGGTAATATCATGTTGTTCGCTGATTTGAGTTGCAATTTTCAAGATCGCATCACCGAGATCGGCTGCATACGTGGGGCAGCCATATTGATCTGCCACAACACTCAATGCCTCTTTTTCTTTTCCGAGGCGGAGCATGGTCTTCACAAAATTATCGCCATGGAGGCCATAGAGCCAGGCTGTGCGCAAAATAATATGCTCTTGCAAACGGCCCCTTACTTCTGCTTCTCCCGCTGCCTTGCTTCTGCCGTAAACGCCTATGGGCGAGACTGGATCTGTCTCCAGATAAGGGCCATTCTTCTTCCCATCAAAGACATAGTCGGTAGAGATATGAATTAGCGGGATTCCAATTTCAGCACAGGAAGCAGCCAGGTAAGCCGGCCCATCACGGTTTGCAGCAAAGGCTAACTCTGGTTCTGATTCTGCCTTATCAACTGCCGTATAGGCTGATGCATTAATAACCAACGAGACACCAGTTTGGCTTACCGCTTTTTTAACTGCGGAAGGCTCAGTAATGTCGAAGTCAGGAAGATCTAATGCTACAATATCAAAACCCTGATTTTTTCCCTTTCTGCATACCTCCCAGCCAAGCTGGCCATTTTCTCCAATAACGAGCAGTTTCATATTCTCTTCTTTTTATAATCCTCTAACTGAATACAGAGGGAGATCCTCTCGAGGCACATCCTTTAAACAGGGGTATTGGCTATCTTTATCTGAAAGCATAGGATCGATTATCGGCCAGTCAATACCAATGTTTGGATCAGACCAGAGGATTCCTCCTTCATCATCAGGGGCATAGAAATCCGTGCACTTGTAAAGGACGTCCGCTGTTTCGCTGAGCACACAAAATCCGTGGGCGAATCCCTCTGGTACAAATATCTGGCGCCTGTTTTTGTCTGAGATATAGGCGCCTATCCACTTCCCAAAAGTTGGGGAACCCCGCCGAATATCCACCGCTACATCAAAGATAGCGCCATGAACAGCCTGAACCAATTTCGCCTGGGGATATTGAAGTTGGTAGTGCAATCCCCTAAGAATACCATGAACAGAGTGAGAAAAATTATCCTGAACGAAGATGCAATCTATATTAAATTGCTCGTATCTTTTTTGATGATACGTCTCCATAAAAAACCCTCGCTTGTCTTCAAAGGCCCTGGGTTCAATGATGAGAACATCCGGAAGTGATGTAGGGGTGACTTTCATATTTATAAGCCTATGGCTCATCAACTATTCTCATGAGTGATTATTTCCATAAGATACTGACCATATCCATTTTTCTGCATTGGCTGCGCAAGCCTATAAACCTGATCTGCATTAATGTAGCCTATTCGGTATGCGATCTCTTCAATACATGCTATTTTCAAGCCCTGGCGTTTTTCTATAGTTTCTATGTATCCGCTTGCCTCGAGAAGTGATTCGTGCGTGCCTGTATCCAGCCAGGCGAATCCCCTGCCAAGTTTTTCCACATGTAGCGCCTCCATCCGCAGGTAGGCCCTGTTGATATCTGTAATCTCCAGCTCTCCACGCGCAGAGGGTGTAAGTCCAGCGGCAATATCTATCACTTTATTGTCGTAAAAGTATAGACCTGTCACCGCCCAATTAGATTTCGGCTGTTTCGGTTTTTCCTCAATGTCAACAACCATTCCATTGGCATCAAAACTCACAATACCGTATCTTTCCGGATCCCTCACCCAATAACCGAACACTGTGGCACCATCTTTTCTGGAGTATGCATCTCGAAGTCTATCTGGAAGACCATGTCCATAAAAGATATTGTCCCCAAGGATCATGCAAACATTATCCTTGCCTACAAACTCACGACCAATTATAAATGCCTGGGCCAGTCCTTCAGGGTGAGGCTGTTCAGCAAACGAAAAGGAAAGTCCCCACTGTGAGCCATCCCCTAAAAGCTCCTGGAACCTTGGTAGGTCTTCAGGTGTAGAAATGATGAGAATCTCCCGAATTCCTGCCAACATGAGCACCGAGAGTGGATAATAGATCATAGGCTTATCATAGACCGGTAAAAGTTGTTTGCTGACTACCCTGGTAATTGGATATAGACGTGTTCCTGAACCACCAGCAAGTATGATCCCTTTCATTACGCTATTCTTCCTTTTCACTTTAACTATTCTCCCTTTCCTGATAGTTTATTTCTATCCATTTTCTATAGGCTCCACTTCGTACCGAATTAACCCAATCCATATGGTTTAAATACCAATCTACAGTGTTTCCCAGGGCATCCTCAAAACGGTGATGAGGGCTCCACTCTAATTCCTGCTTAATCTTTGCAGAGTCAATGGCGTAACGAAAGTCATGCCCGGGCCTATCAGTAACAAAGTGAATAAGATTGCGGCTTGATTTGCTTCCAGACCGACCCAGACGTTTATCCATAAGGTCACATAAAAGATAAACGATTTCAATGTTTTGACGCTCTGCGCCTCCTCCTATGTTATACGTCTCACCGGGCTTTCCCTGCTCAAAAACCCTAATAAGGGCATCGCAATGATCAATGACGTAAAGCCAGTCGCGAACATTTTTCCCGTCTCCGTAAACGGGTAATGATTTTTTCTCCAAGATATTTAAGATCATCAAAGGAATGAGCTTTTCAGGAAACTGAAAGGGTCCGTAATTATTAGAGCAGTTTGTAATCAGGGTAGGCAGGTCATAGGTGCGAAAATAGGCATTTACAAAATGGTCAGAAGCAGCCTTGGAGGCTGAGTAGGGGCTTGAAGGATCATATGGTGTATTCTCTGTAAAATATCCCTCAGAACCAAGAGAACCATAGACCTCGTCAGTTGATATGTGCAGAAAACGAAATTCCTCAGGCCTTCCCATGGTTTTCCAAAAATTAAGGCTCGCATGGAGTAAACGGAAAGTGCCTATAATATTTGTTTTTAGAAACTTCTCAGGCCCCAGAATGGATCGATCCACATGAGATTCAGCAGCAAAGTGAATAATCCCTTGTATGTCTTCCTCAGAAAATATCCGTTCAATAAGAGAGGCATCTCCTATATCACCATGGATAAAGCGATACCTTTCTGCCTGGTCAGGAGCAAGGTCTTCGAAGTTGGCAGGGTTGCCTGCATAGGTAAGCGCATCCAGATTAACGATACGCCAATCCGGCCTGATAGCAAGGGCATGGCGAATGAAGTTTGTGCCGATAAAGCCAGCGCCGCCTGTAACAAGAATATTCATATAAATATGTTCAACACGTTAGGTAATCTATATTGCAGATTACCGCACTTTAATGTAATACTTGATGCCAGCAAATATAGCAGGCCCGATACCCTCGACCTTCTTTATGTCTTCAACATTTCTAAAATGCCCATGTGTCTCTCTAAACCGGTAGATTTTAACTGCTGTAACAGGGCCAATGTTGGGCAAACGCACCATATCTTTAAGGCCGGCAGTGTTAATGTTGATGGCTGTCTTTATTCCCTCTTGCGATTGATTAAGCTTAAACCTGTAGTAGCGCTCCTCAAGGCGCTTCCGTGCAGTCTCAGCGTTTTCAGGGTTCAGCCAGGTTTCATTGCTAAATGTACCCAGGCACTATATTAAT
>QMLT01000226.1 GCA_003646875.1 Deltaproteobacteria bacterium | reverse complement strand
GGTGTCCCGATTTATGGGGGTCTGCCTGTGCATTACTTATAGGGCATGAGACAAAAAAAGACATACCCATGCTCCTTAAATGCAGCATTTTTAAGCTGCTGCCCCAACTTATTGAGAAGTTACTTCTGGTTTATTACAGAAAGGAGAGTATCATGACATCAGAAAAAGAAGGGTTATCAACTGCCGAGAGCCTGCGAAAGACCAGGACTTACGGTAAATTTAGATGCCATAATCCTACGTGCATGGAAAGGATTCAGCCGGAGAAGGGAAAAAAGATCGCCAAATGCCCGACATGTGGAATGGAATATCGGATCCACTGGGTCACTCCAACCCTGCCGCGTATCAGAGGTCCGGTATGGGAGACGAACAGAAAACTGGCAGAAGCAAAATTAAAAGAAATGGGGGTAACATAATATGCCGTTAGACAGAAAAATTGCATATATTAATCTCACTACAGGCGATATCCAGACAAAGCCTATCCCACTTGATGTTAGAAAAAAGTTTTTAGGTGGGAGGGGTCTGGATGCATATCTACTTTATAACCATACAGAAAAGGGCTGTGATCCCTTAAGTCCTAAAAATACCCTTCTGGTGAGTGGGGGTATCTTGACAGCGACATGTGCCTCGGCAACCGCCAGGACTCATATCATGGCCAAATCACCGTTAACAGGTTTGCTCGGAAGTTCAAATATGGGAGGTTTTTTCGCCCCTGAGTTGGCCTGGGCCGGCTTTCATCACCTTGTCATCAAGGGTAAGGCTAAACACCCGGTCTATATTTATATCCACAACGGTGAAATCGAAATTCGGGACGCCCGTGAAATCTGGGGTAAAACTGTAACAGAGTCACAGTGGGCAATCAGGGAAGAGCTGGGTGATCAGGAGGTCAAAAGTCTCGTTTGTGGTCAAGCAGGCGAGAATCTCGTCCGGTTTGCCAATGTCATGACAGGCATTAAAAATTCCGGCGGCAGATCAGGGATGGGATGTGTCATGGGCTCCAAAAATCTTAAGGCCATCGCTGCCCGGGGAACCATGGATATAAAGATAGCCCACCCAAAAGACGCCCTGGATTATAATAAGCGCTTTATTGACCAAATCGTAAGCGCCAAGGTAAATCAGACCCAGGGAGTCTTGGGAACGCCATTTATATGGGGAGCTACCAATTCCTGGGGAGGCATCAGGAACAGGAATTTCCAGTACAATCAGTGTGAATATGCCGATGACATCGAACCTGAGAGAATTGATGAAATTTGCAATGAAACAATGGGTCCCTATCATATGACGGGCTGTTTTGGATGCCAGGTTCATTGCAGGGCACAATATAAAATCCCGGAAGGCCCATATGCCGGCACGTATGATGAAGGGCCGGAATATACATCTCAGGGCGCCTTTGGTGGAGAAACGGACACACCCAGGGCCGTTACAGTGCTTACAGGAAATCATCTTGTTGATAAGTTCGGAATGGATAACCTCGAGACAGGGAGCCTCATCTCCTGGGCCATGGAGCTTTATGAACTGGGCATCATCACCAGCAAAGAAACTGATGGATTGGATCTGAGGTTCGGAAACGATGATGCCGTAATAGAGATGATCGAACGAATCGCTTTCAGGAAGGGATGGTTGGGTGATGCCCTGGCAGACGGAGGCATTGCAGCGTCTGAAAAGATCGGCAAGCATTCCTTTGATTATCTTATTCAGGTCAAAGGTATGAGCAACCTCCATTCAGATGAAAGGGCAACACCTGCTTTGGCGCTTAACGTTGCTACGGGTTCAAGAGGTTCTGACCACTTAAGGAGCAGACCTGCCATTGATTTATACCACCTGCCGGAAGAGGTCTTAAGGAAGATTTACAGTAATCCGGTCGCCTATGATGGGCCGTTAAGCTCTGAGCATACGGAATATATCGGTAAACCCTGGATGGTCTTCTGGCAGGAGAATTGTTATATGGGAGTGGATTGTCTTGGGATTTGTAAATATCACACAACCTTTTTAGGGGCAACGCTTCCAAATTTCGAAGATTGGTCGAAAGTGCTTTATTACAATACTGGACTCGAAATGACTCCTAAGGAAATCTGGGATATAGCTGAAAGATGCAATATGGTTGAAAGACTCTTTAACCTGAGAGAAGGGCTTACAAGAAACGATCTGAAGAAAGGCGATATGTTGAACCATCGCTATTTTGATGAGCCTTGCAGACGGGGAGCCATAGATGTCGTCGGTATGAAGATTGATAAGAAAAAATTCATTCAGATGATCGATGAATTATATGAGCATAAAGGTCTTGATAAAAACGGTGTTCCCACGCCAGAGAGACTGGAAAAACTCGGCTTGAATAAAGAGCCTTCTCACTTACTGTGATTATTTAAAAGGAGTAAATAAATGAAACCAAATGGAAAAGTTCTGGTAATAAACTACGAGAAGTGCACTGGGTGCCGGTTGTGTGAACTCGTCTGTGCGGTAATGCATGATGGAATATCAAATCCCGCACGAAGCCGAATAAAGGTGATGAAATGGGAGTCGGAGGGCCTTTATATCCCAATGACTTGTCAGCAGTGTCAGGACGCACCGTGCATGAATGTATGCCCTGTAAAGGCAATCTCAAGGGATAAAAACTTGGATTACGTGAAGGTTGATTACGATATATGCATCGGGTGCCGCGCCTGTGTTTCTGTATGTCCCTTCGGCGCAATGAGTTTTAATTCAACAGACAGAAAAGTGTTCAAATGCGACCTCTGTGAAGGCGACCCTCAGTGCGTCCGGTTCTGTGAGGCAAAGGCGATTGAATATGTTGATGCCGATGATAGCAGCATTTTAAAGAAGAGGGCGGCGGCGGAAAGATTATCTATTGCAGGGAAAGAGGCGGCGGCCTTAGCGGCCCAGGTGTGATTGTTGTATAAGAATGGTGCGTGTTGCGAGTTTGATACCCGTAACACGCAACCCAAAACTCTATATAGTTTATCAGCCACCAATAGAGCACATCTTTCGGTAAACCATCTGGTCATGTTCAAGATTCAGCGGATGGGATGGTGGCTTGAGGTCTACTGCCTTTTGAAAAACCTTGATTAACTCCTCATCAAGGCAACCCCTTCTTAACGGTTCTTTGATATCCACCTCAGTGTTTGAGAGGAGACATGGTAAAATCATTCCATCGGCGGTTAGCCTTAGCCTGTTACAATCCCTGCAAAATGAATCGCTGATTGCGCTTATAAAACCTACCTCCCCCTTGCCGCCATCAAATCTAAACCTGGCTGCCGGACCATCATTTTGCCCATGAGAAAGCGGTGTCAATGGGCCTAATGTCTTTACAAGCGCCTTTTTTATCTCTGAGTTGGAGACAAACGCCGTGCTATTGGTCTGCAGTCCAATAGGCATACATTCTATAAACCTTATATGATAAGGCTGATCAATGGCAAGGCGGGCAAAATCCAGAACCTCATTATCATTTATTCCCTTCATGACAACGATGTTTATCTTTATGGGATAGAATCCCATATCCCTGGCCTTTTCTATCCCCTCCCAAACCTCATTAAAATAATCAAACCGGGTAATCAATTTAAAATTGAGCCTCTTAAGGCTATCAAGACTTACATTGATCCTTTTTATACCGGCAGCCTTTAATAACTTCAGATTATCCTTCAGGAAGACACCATTCGTGGTTATCGAAACGTCATCAAGACCACTGAGGCCTGTAAGCATAGGTATAAATTCCTGAACCCCCTTTCTGACAAGCGGTTCTCCTCCTGTCAGCCTGATCTTGTTTATGCCCAATTTTATCGCAATCCTGGCAATCCGAAGCAATTCTTCGTAACGCAATATGTCTTTATGTCTCAGCTTTCTTTCACCCTCAGGCGGCATGCAGTAAATACAGCGCAGGTTGCATCTGTCAGTAACTGAGATCCTCAGATAATTTATCCTTCTATTGAATCTGTCAATTAACATGTAGTATCGCTTTATATGAAAAAGTGCCTAAAGTGAACTAAAGTGCCTAAAATGCCTAAAATTAACTCGTTTACTGCTTAACCATTTGACGACTCAACTACTTTCATTCTTCGTTGTGGCCGAAAGGCC
>QMLT01000225.1 GCA_003646875.1 Deltaproteobacteria bacterium | reverse complement strand
TCTTTATTCAGATAAAAAGCCTTCTATTCCTGTTATATCTATCTGGTTCTTAATCAACCCTAATCGGTCTCTGTCAATACCCATACTCAAGCCAAGGAGCTGTGGATAGAGGATGGCCGGGAGAAGATGATCTTCCCCTGCTTCTGAATAAATCATCTTTTGGACTGTATCAAATTGAAGATGACAGTATGAGCAGGCATCGCATAGATAATTTGCACCGGATTGGCTTGCATTCAATATCTTTTTTTTTGTTAAGTCCATAGACAGATCATCGTTTATTCCAAACTGTGGGGCGCCACAACAGTCAAGCCTTTTCTCCCAGTATATACTTTCAGCGCCAGTGAGCGCTACCAGGTTGTCAAAGAGTGAGGGGTTAACCGGATCATCAAATTGAACAATCTCACTGGGTCTCAGGGCATGACAGCCATAATGTGTTGCAATCTTAAGGTCCTTAAAAGGTCTTGTGACCTTCTCCTTTATAGTGTCAATACCTACATCATGGTAAAGGACAGAGAGGAGATGTTTAATCTCAACTCCTTCTTTATATTCAAGACCCTCTTTTTTCAGGGTAGTGTTGATCTCATTGCGTAAAGTGGCGTCTTCCTCTAATATATAAGCTGCATGTTTAAGCATTCCAAACCCGCACTTGCAAAGAATAAGCACAGGGAGGTTTTCCTTTTCCGAAAGCGCAAGATTTCTTGCTGAAGCAAGTATAGATGCCTTAAAGTTAATGTTACGCAAGGGATACCCGCAACAGTTAAATTCCTTTATGTCAACGAGTTCCACATCTAAATTTTCTAATACTGCCCTTGCGGATGATTCATACTGGGTGAGTCTGGCAGGAATGTTACATCCTAAAAATAGCGCAAATTTCATAGTTTTTTTCCTAACTTTGGTTGAGCGTTCAAATCGTTGAGTAGATAAGGAGTAAATAACTTAACCAGTCACTGACTCAACTTTACGCTCTGCATTCTTTATTGCTAAGTTCTTTAGCTCATAAAGCACATCTGTGACTTTAACCCCCTGGGGGCATTGCTCCTGGCACTGGTAGCAGGTAAGACAATCCCAGAGCATTTGTGAGCCAAATGCTAAATCCTTGATACCCAGTCCTGTGGCATACATGATCTGATGAGGAAGCATACCTAAGACATCCTTTGGGTTTTCATAGGCTGCAACCACCGGACATACATTTGTGCATGTCTGACAGCCAAAACAGGCAGAGAAGGTAGCCGCCTGATCTGAAAGGAGCAAACTGTCTCGAAGCTCTTGATTATCAGGGGTGAGGTTTACTGCCTTATCCGGGGTCTTTATTAGTTCATATTTTGAGGCAATAGCCTCTCTGGCCTGAATTAATGGCCTGTTATAATCAGTTTGGGGTATGCTCTCTCTCATTAGTCCCCTGTAGAAGGAAAGAGGGGAAAGGATAGAAAACTCAGGGTAGTCCTTTTGGAACATATCCTCTCTTGCACTAAACCATAGATCTTCTAAGTTTATACCAGCCGGACAGACATCAGTGCATCTATGGCAGTTGGTGCATAGATATGTGCCATCCAGGATGAGCCTAAATCTGGTTTCATCGGTTTGCTTTTTAGTGACAATTGCCTTTATAGATTGGAGCTTCTCAGATGGGAGTATGTTTTCATTTTCGATCTCCTCCACAATTATACCTACAGAGCAGCGAGATGTGCAGGCCCCACAGTGAGTGCAGGCATCCAATTCCAGGGCCTGCCTGGTTGCTATATTTGCAGGCTCTGATCCCTTTTTATCCATTACACTGTTTGCAAGGAGACTTAAGGGGGAAGTGATTATATGAAGGAATTTAGAGAAGGGGAGATATGCAAGGCCTATAAAGCATGCCAAGAAGTGTATATACCATAACAATGTATGAATGCCACCCTTATCAAGGCCTAAGGCAGCGCCTTTAAATACCTTTGCAACTGGATAGCCTACAAATGCCCATTGGGGTCTTGAGTGGCAACCCGAACAACTCATTTCATGGAGTTCTTTGCCTTCTTCAAGGAGTGTGGCTTCAAAAGGCGCCTTTAGATCAGGGGATACGGTGCCAAATTTATCTACCCAGAAGGCAGTGAGGGCCTTAAACTCTTCTTCTCCTTCCTCAAGACCAGCATAGTCAGAGACCATGCTTTTATATATAGAATAAGAGCCTATCTTTGTGCCTTCTAAAATGATACCTGAGAGCATAATAACGGCTAATATTATTATGGCATAGGTATCCATGGAATTTGTTTTTAGCCTGGGAGGCCTAAGGATGAATCTACGGTATATGGCCATACATACACCAATTATTACCAGGGCGCCAAAGAGGTCTCTTAGAAAGAGAAAGGGATTGAGGGTGGCTGAGTAGTTGGGAAATATAGCTGAAGTAATAAATTTATCCAGGGCATGCATGAAGAGCAGAAGCATAAATGCTACGTAGATAAGGATGTGGGTCAACCATCTAAAGAAGTCTTCATTGAACACCTTTCTCTGTAATATTATATCAAGAAAAAATACATTGATCAGGGTCAGGATTTTGGCGCTGAATATGGTAAGGACTATCCCTTTGAGTGCTGATGAGAGCCTTTTTGAAGTGGGTATATCTTTTGAATCCACACCTATTTTATAAGAGAGCCAGGCATATATCTTATAGATTAGGCCACCAATAAAGATTGCAAGTGAGATATACAGGCTAATGTAATAGAACATGGTCTTTTTATCCTTTAAGAGTCTATGATGTTAATTGTGTTTGTTGGGTTTTTAGATCTTTGCTGCATCTAAGATGGCTGGAAGCCGATTTTCCCATCCCATTGTTACCAGTTGAACACCCTGGCAGAGTTCTTTAAGGGATGTGATCAATTCACCTGCTATATTTATACACTCATTAATCCTATCAGGGGCCTTCCTGAGTCTTGAAATCATCTCTTCTGGTATAGGGGGTCCAGGCACATTGGTGGAGATATATCTGGCAACGCCCACTGATTTTAAAAGAAAAACAGTCGCAATAACTGGGATACCTAATCCTTTAGCCTTTTCCATAAAATATGTAAAGGCATTGATGTTAAAAACCGGAGGCGTTACCAGGAATTGAGCGCCCTCCTTAACCTTTTTTTGTGTAAGCTCTAATTCGGCTTCAAGGGCAATCTCGTTTTTAGCTGGTTTAATGGAACAACCAGTTAGAAATTTAGGGGAGCCCTTCAATTCCATACCCGCCATATCAACTCCGTTTTGAAGGCCCTTTATTGCCCTTAGTAAGGTAAGTTCATCAATATCGGCAAACTGTTTGGCATCAATGTGATCACCATACATGATCTCTTCGCCGGGTACAACCAGGAGATTTTTAATGCCAAGGAAATAGGCTGCCAAAACATCCCCCTGAAGGGCAAGCCTGTTTCTATCCCGGGAGCAGATTTGCATGATAGTTTCCATTCCATGCTGCTCCATAAGGGCAGCGCCACCCATAGCGCTCATCCTCATGACAGCTTGCGCCATTTCAGGAACAATCACACCATCAACCCTCCCCTTGATTTTTATGAGATTTGAGACCAGGTCGGATGCATCTACCCCTTTAGGGGGATCAAATTCAGCCAATACTACGAAATCGCCTGCCACCAGTCTTTTCTGAAAGCTCATAATTTAGCCTTATTTTTAGATAGAGAGATGTTTGTTGATTATAGTTTTATATGAAAGTGCCTAAAGGGAGCTAAAGTGCCTAAAATGCCCGCCCGCCTCGTCCCGCAGAGCGGGACGGGCAGGCCTAAAATTAACTCATTTACTACTTAACCATTTGACCACTCGACTACTTTCATCCTTCGTTGTGTCCGAAAGGCCATGTGAGTTCGTTTGCCAGTCATATATATAAAAAAACCTTTTATTTTCATACGAAGAGAGAAGAATAGAATTCAAGAATGGTGAGTTTCTGCATTTTAAAAATAAATGTAAAGACTAAACTTTTGGATGCTCGTTTATCATTTTATCTTTAATCATGTCAAGAAAAATGAGAAAACATTAGCTGAGGAAATACATTTACGATTAACCGATAGTATGGATCTTTTAAAAAAACCGGGTTTATTCAGAAGAG
>QMLT01000224.1 GCA_003646875.1 Deltaproteobacteria bacterium | reverse complement strand
GAGTATACTCAACCATCAAGCGGCGGAGCCTAAATCAAATGAGAAGGAATACTGGTTTTACAATTCTTGAATTATTGGTTGTGGTTGCTATTTTGGGAATCTTGGCTGCTACTGCAATGCCACTTTATAATACATGGCAGCAAAGAGCATATGGATCTGAGGCTGCTCTGACGCTAAAGAGGATTCTTGATGGAGAGATTATGTATTTCCTGGAGAACGAGAATTATTTTCCTGAAGTTGGAAATCCTGTTTATATATACCACGATGGTAGAGACCCTTCCACAGCAGATATACAGAGAACTAAAGATGCACTTAACATATCTATTCCTGTCGGCCATTTTCTTGATTTTACTATTACAACTCTCCCGGGGCAACCACCATCTTGTATGGTAGAGATAAGTCATTATCGAAACCTTGATCTTTTTAAAAATGGTGCTAAAAAGATTTTTGGGTACCTCGATGATACCGGAAAAATAGTTATAGGCTACTTACCACCATAATATAATACTATTTGAGCAATCGATGTATCGAACTTATTCGGTCATATATCAGGAACATGCTTCATTAGATCATCACTCTTTAAAAGGACATTCTCACAATAATCGCCCAAAAGTTCATTGGCAAACATGAGCCTCAAATCTATAATTAATAATTTTATTACCAGCGGAATAAAATCTCCGGATTTAGAGATAATAAGCAAGTCTAAAGCCCTCAATATATTTCTATGCATCCTTATTCTTGTTTCCCCTTGCCTTGGCTTTTTTTATTTTTCCATCAGAGCAGATCTTCTCTTTTATACTGTAATTGGTGCCGGTATATTAGGTGTCTCTGCTCTCATTCTTCTAAGGCTGACCAAAAATCTCATCGTCGCTGGAAATTATGCCTTTTTTATCCTATGGGCCACTTTTGTGATTATTAGATGGAATACCGGGGCCATGAGTGAAGGAGGCTTGATCCTTTTATCCTGGATATGGAATGCTGCCCTCATACTTATGGCTATTTTCATTACAGGATATCAATGGGGAACTATCTGGGGGACGTTAATATTTGTTGAAACCGGTGTTGCAGTGTATCTATTCAGGGCCGGTTATGAGTTTCCGAATCTTATCCCTTCTGATATTTCATCTATTTATTCCCTGGGCGCATATTTATCAGGCCTTTTGGTTATTCTTTTGATCGCCTTTATGTATGAAAAGGAAAAGAATGATGCCCTTGACAGAGAACAGCTTGGATTAAGAACCGTTGCGGAGTCAAAGAAGTATATTGACACTCTTGTTGAAAGATCCCCTCTGCCTACCTTTGTAATAAATTTGGAACATCGGGTGATTCAATGGAATCGTGCATGCCAGAAGATGACAGGTATACCTACAGAGGAAATAATTGGCAAGAAGGTTCCTTCCTCCTTACATGTTGACAATCGACGCAGTTTAGCGGATATGATGATAGAGGATCCGAATTCTATAATAGACAAATTTCCCAGCTCAATCGTATCAAAGACAGACAGCGGGTTTTTTGAGGTGGGAGTCTCTTTTCCTCATATAAAAGAGGGCGTGCAAGCAAAGGTGGCCGTTGCCCCCATTCTCGATGTAAATGGCGTAATTAAAGGCGCTATAGAAATAATACAGGATGCGACAAATGTGGAGGGGGGAAATTATAGCGCATATGATAATCCAGAACAGGCAATTGGATTGGCATTAAATCCTGTTTTTAAGATAAACGCGAAAGGTAAGGTTAGCTTCTGGAATAAGGCATGTGAAGAAAATTTTGGCTATCATTCCTCTGAAATAATTGGAAATAGCCCTTTGACCTTTGTTTCAAAATCGACACGAAAGCCTTTTAAGGAAATAATAGTAAGGGCTTTTAAGGGTGAATCATTTAATGGAAGAGAATGGAAGTATTATTCGGCTGACGGGGGACCATTACATGTTTTGGCCAGGGTATATGCTATTAAGAGCATTGATGGAAAAACCAAAGAGTGTGTAGTTGAGAATACCGATATAACTGACTTTGCGTTGAGAATGAAGGAATTAGAGAGAGAGGCAATAGAGGCCAAGGAAAAATTTAAGAAAATGAATGATGAATATGTCTTATTGCGAAAAAATATTGCTACCTATATTCGAAAAAAAGGTCCTAAAACATTTGATGCAGAACCTGATACAAGCGAGAAAAAGGAGGATCTGAAAGCCCTTAAAAAGGATAGGGGGGATCGTACATGGGAATAATCAGGTAGCTTAAAGAAAATTTTAGAGTCTACACAACTTCATACACCATAATCTCCGCGCTTTTTCCTTTCACTTTTTTTGGGCCAATTTTTTTTATTTTGAATTTGCCCTTCACAGCCCTGTATGTTTCCTCGCCGATAAGAATCTGATTCGGTTTGGCAATTGATTCTAATCGTGAGGCAATATTGACTGGGTCTCCTATAACTGTGTAGTCCATCCGCATAGGCGAGCCAATGTTTCCAGCAACCATACGCCCTGTATTTATTCCAATCCGTATATCAAATTTTTTCCTATGACCATCTTGTTTGGCCATCATCACCGCCAGTTGGCGTTTCATTTCCTTGGCAGCCAGAATTGCCCTTTCCGCATCATCTTCTCTTTCCATAGGGGCGCCAAAAACAGCCATCAGCCCATCGCCTATATACTTATCAAGTGTTCCGCCATAGCTAAAGATAATATCTGTCATTGTTGAAAAATATTGATTAAGGATTAGGTTTGTTTCTCGAGGAGGACTTTGTTCCGAGAGCTGTGTAAATCCAATAATATCGGTAAAGAGTACGGTTGCCGTGAGATCCTTTGGCTCCATTATGTCGTCTTTGGTCTCTTGACTTCCTTTTAAGATCATTTCAATAACTTGGGGAGAGTGAAATCTTTCCAGACGGCTTCTCATTATCTCTTCTTGTCGTATCTGCTCGTTAAGGTTGGCCTGTTCAATTATCATGGCCATCTGGCTTCCTATGGCCTTAAGCAGCTCGAGATCATCCTGGGTAAATTGATTATCAAACCTTATGCTGTCGAGTTGAATAACACCGATAATCTTGTCTTTTCTCCAGAGCGGCACGCAGATGGCTGATTTGATTTTCTGAAGAAAGAGACTTTTGGCGCCATTAAATCGAGAATCTGTCATAGCATTTGATGTTAATATTGCCACTTTATCATGTATTACTTTATGGATTAACGTTTGGCTCGCCTTTAATTTTCCACTATCTTTTTCTCGATTATCTCTATATTTCACCACCATAGGAATGAGCTGATCTTCTGTTTCATCTCCGGTAAGAACCAAAAAACCGTAATCAGCGCTAATTACCATAAAGATAAGGTCCATTATTCTTTTCAGGAGTTCTCGGAAATCATGAATGGTGTTAAGCTGGCGACTGATTTCGTAAAGCACAAAGAGCACCTTGTTGCTTCGTTCTAATTCAGTCTGAGTCTCTTCTGAAGGTGCAGAAATACCAGCTTCTTTTGGGGTTTTTATAGCTACTGGAGAAACTAAAAGCTCTTTTGAGTCAATAGCGCTACTTTGTGAGAGGCTTTTTAGTACCTCTTTGTGCTCTTTTTCATAATCGCTATCTGTGGTGAGGATAAGAGGACTCTCTTGGGATACTGCATCTTTTTTTTCGACAAGAAAAATCAGGATTGTAAGGCCGATTTTTATTTTGTCGTTGTGTTTTAGGGGGACACTCTGAGTGAGAAGTTTTCCATTGACTTTCGTACCATTATAGCTTCCAAGATCAGTTAGAAGATAGCCTTCTTTTGTTTTTTTTATCTCAGCATGATGACGAGAAACGCTTTTATCAGAAAGGGTAAGGTTGTTGTCGTTACTTCTGCCTATGGTAAATGTTTCTTTTTTGAGCTTATGACGAAGCTGTTTGCCATCATATGTTGTGATATCTAAGATTGGCATATCTTTCGTTCCTATTTTTTGTAATTGCTCAAGACCCTGTGGAAATTTACTGCGTTATTGAGCAGATACTATTTTAATAAAAAGATAGCAGGATAATAGTTATACTGTCGCGTCCCCCAGCACGATTAGCCAGTTGCGTCAATGAAAGACTCATTTTTCAAGGGATTTGATCCGATGTTGCGG
>QMLT01000223.1 GCA_003646875.1 Deltaproteobacteria bacterium | reverse complement strand
CCTCTCAAAAGGGGTTCTTCAAAGGGAGAGGAAGGGAGTTTATCAATTTACGGATCCGGTATTTAAAGTATGGCTGAAAAGAAGGTTTGTGCCGACAGATTTGTAGGCTATAAATTTGTAGGAAGGGTTGCTGGACTACGCCCTGAACTCCTGAACTCCTGAACCCTGAACGGTTATTATCTCATGCTTCAACTCTATACCATCTTTCATCTTAATATTGCCTATTCCTCAATCGAGGAAGAGCAGCGGCCGGAGGTCATCCGACGTTGCTACTGGCCTTTGTTGCGTCTGGCACGCAAATATGATCTGCCGTTTGGTATCGAGGCTACAGGTCATACGCTTGAGGCGATTGGGTTTCGTGATCCTGCCTGGGTTGAGGAGTTGCGGCGGTTGACGACAGAGGGAAATTGTGAGTTCATCGGCAGCGGTTACGCCCAGATCATAGGGCCGTTGGTGCCTGCTGATGTGAATGTTGCTAATCTTCGACTGGGGAATCAGGTTTACGAGCGGTTGTTGGGTTTTAGACCCGATATTGCTCTTGTAAATGAACAGGCTTATTCTGCGGGACTGGTGCAGCATTATATTGATGCCGGTTATCGGGCTATTGCCATGGAATGGGATAACCCCTATCGATGTCACCCGGAGTGGAATCCTGAATGGCGCTATTTTCCCCAGATTGCATACGGTCAGCATGGCCAGGAGATACCACTTATATGGAATAATGCCATTGCCTTTCAGAAATTTCAGCGTCACGCGTACGGGGAAATTGAACTACCTGAATATCTGGAATACCTTTGTAGGCATCTATCTGAACAGTCACGAGTTTTTCCTTTTTACGGTAACGATGTAGAAATCTTCGATTTTCGGCCCGGCCGTTATCATACAGAGGCATCATTGCATGAAGATGGAGAATGGAATCGTATTGACCGGCTTTTTGAAGCATTATTGAGTGATAGCCGTTTTTGCTTCATGCGGCCTAATCAGGCGCTTGACCTTCTGAATGCGCCGGGAGCTGGTAATAGGCTACATCTGGAGTCGCCTGAACAGCCAATCCCGGTGAAGAAGCAGGAAAAATACAACATCACGCGCTGGGCGGTTACTGGACGTGATGACCTGGGTATCAACACAACCTGTCAGCGTATCTTTGAATCTCTTAAAGCAAAACCTGCGTCAAATGATGATGACTGGCGGGAGTTATGCTACCTGTGGAGCAGTGATTTCAGAACGCATATTACAGAGAAGCGCTGGAAGGTATATAGGGAGAGATTGGCGGCATTTGAAAAAAAGGTGGGGTCTGAGCGGTTTCGTCCAAGGTTAATAAGCGCACCCGGATTGTGGCAAGATGATCCTGTGCCTGACTTGCCGGCTGATGTGCGTGTTGCGCGCAATGAACCTTATCTGACCATTGAGACAGATGCAATAAAGATACGGCTGAACAGCAGGCGTGGGTTTGCAATAGACGCCCTCTGGTTTAAAGACATTTCCACAGATTGGCTGTGTGGCACAATACATCACGGTTATTACGATGATATTAACTGGGGAGCAGATTATTACACTGGACATCTCGTGCTGGAATCGCCGGGTTATCGCCGGATCACCGATCTTGAGCCCGCAGAACAGGTTTCAGTCGCTTATGAACAAGCCACCGAATCGGTCAGGATTCAAACTGAAATTTTATTAGACTGCGGGAAGTTATATAAGACGTTCAGTATTAATAGCAGTGGTGATCAGCCTTACATTGGCATTGATTATCAATTAGACTGGTCAAAGCCAATGGCCGGCTCTCTGCGCCTCGGCTATATCACCATAAATCCTGAAGCTTTCTCTCAATCTAAGCTATCTTACGCAACCCATAATGGCGGACACGACCTTGAATATTTCAAAATGACCGAACCGATAAATCACGAAGATGCGGTATCGTTTTTGATATCGGCCAAACAGGCACTTGGCTGCACCGGTTCCATCATCAAACTGGGTGATCACAACCATCACATCGCTGTCATTGTGGATAAGTCTGCTGGCGCACTGGTCGGAATGATACACTATCAGAAAATCGGCAACTCCTACATATGCCGCCTGATCTGGTCTGCGCAGGAAATGGATGATACATCCCGGATGACGGGCGAGACTGCGGAGCTGCTTCGGTGCTCGCTGCGGGTGAGTGCTGTACGGACGGATATCACCCCCCCGCCTTAATCATTTCCAATGAGGTAGAATTGATGAACTCGTAAAAAGTCGTCACTCCGGTGAAAACAGGAGTCCATACGGTCTGCAACTGCCTGAAAAGCATGGATTCCGGCTTTTGAAGTGACGGTCGTCTTATGCTGACCCGTAGTGAACTTCTTTTTCAGGAATTTCGAAAACTCTTCATAAGATAAGGGATTAACCGTCAAGGGGATAGCGGACTTAAAGAAGGGTGAATCGTGATGGGTAAATATCTCATCCATCTTATGCCGGATGGAATCCTGGATGGCGCTATTTTCGCCAGATTGACCGCGGACACATGGTGACGAATTGGTTGACAGTAAGTGGTGTTAATTGATACTAATATTTCAGGAGGACATTTTAATGCGTCTCAAGGACGAAGAAAAACAGGTTATTCTTCAGACGATTCATTCCATCGATCCCAATGCCAAGATTTACCTTTTTGGATCTCGCGTGAATGACAGTGATAAGGGAGGAGATATCGATCTTTTAGTGTTTTCCCGGAAGATAAGCTATGGGGATAAGTTGACGGTAAAGAAGAATATTTTTTCGGTCCTTGAGGAACAGAAAATTGATCTTATTGTAACAAAGGATGGCAGTGAGCCATTTGTTCGGATGGTTTTGGAGCAGGGAGTTCAATTGCTATGAAGGCAGCAAAAGAAAATCTTTCCTTCGAATTGGAAAATTTAGCAATGGCAAGAGATGCTCTCCAATACTCCTTTCAAAAATGTCAGAAGATCAAGCTCCATGAGGGTCTTTCCTATGAGGAGTTGGAAGGTTTTGAGGCCTTGACAAGCAGGTTTGCAAGGCTGAGCGATATTATCATCCAGAAAATTTTCAGACTTCTGGATTTTATAGATCTTGAAGATGTTGGAACAGTTCGGGACAGGATTAACCGGGCTGAAAAAAAGGGCGTTATCCTGAGCGCTGATAGTTTTCTGGAAATTCGCATATTACGTAATGAAATTGCTCATGAATACAGATCTGAGTCCGCTTACGCCATATTTGAGAAAGTTCTGTCCTATTCACCCACTCTTTTGGAGAGTGTCGATACAATAACAGATTATGCGCAAAAATATTTTGAAGATATGGTTACCTAAAGGGATTGCCAAAAAAAATGAAATACGAGTAATCTGCACATGTAAGTTGCCTTGAAAGGGGCAATTCTAGACAATTAAAAGGAAATTATTTCATTCTTGGAAGATCTTGATTCACTTTTTCATCAATGCTTAATCTTTACTGTATTTTTTATCTTAAGCCTATTCTTCAATCGAAGAAAAACAGCGACAGTAGGTCACCCCGGTTGAATACCCTGAAGGGACCCGGTTCAACAGGGCAAGTCCGGTGCTGCTGTTGGCCCTTGTTGCATCTGGCGCCTGGGTTCAATTTCCCTTTCGGCATTGAGACCTCAGATTATATTCTGGAAACAGTTACAGCCATTGATCCCGACTGACTATCTGAGTTACATTATTTGACGACCGAAAGCCCCTGTCAATTCATCGCCAGTGGCTATGCCTAGATTATCGGGCCGCTGGTTCCTGCCGAGGTGAATGCAGCCAATTGCCAGCTGGGAATCAGGTATATGAGCGATTGCTGGGTTTTAGGCACGATATTGCGCTTGTAAATGAACAGTCCTATTCTGCGAGAGTGGTGCGCAGCATTATATCGATGCCGGCGGGCTATAGTTCCTTTCCATATGATACAAAGAGATGGATACCTTGCTTCTTAGCCAGGGATCGGGCATCAAGGTGGATTCGGAAACCAAAAAGTCCCGCAACGTGGGCCGCGTGGGCCATTTGTCACTCTTATGTCAAATAAATGACGATATTGAAAGTTATGTCACTGGTTATTAGACATTTGTTAAATGTAGGATTAGCCCTATTT
>QMLT01000222.1 GCA_003646875.1 Deltaproteobacteria bacterium | reverse complement strand
TCCTAATATCAAGGAAGAGAAAAGAGAAGCTGTGAAAAAATTCATTGAGGCTTTTTCTGACGCAAATGAGTATGCTATGGAGCATCCTGAGGAGGCTGGTAAAGTTACTTCTAAAAACTTTAAGCAGTATTTTGGTGGTAAATTTCCTTCAAAGGCTGTCACCAACTCCATCAGCAACCGTCGTCTTCAGCTTGATTTTCGAGGAGTAGAAAAGCTAAAGCCTCTTATACCCTCTTATCTTAAGGCCTTAGGATTTCCTATTCCTGACGAGGGAATTTACTATAAATTAAATTAAGAAGATAGAATGCCTTTTTATCCAATTGCAATAAACCATGCAAGCCAGGCCTGCCCGCCGGACGGCAGGCGGGTTTGTAGCTCAGTTACGTTTTTTGAATATAAAGGCCAATAAACTAAATGGATAAGGCAATAGATAGGCGAAAAGACTTGACAAATTGGCTTAAGAGGCTATCGGGAATTGTAGTTTTGTTTGGATTTTGGGAGGTATTATCTTTATTTTTCCCTCCAGTTATTGTCCCATCTGTAGAAAGAGTTTTTTTAACCTTTAGTCAATTACTCTTGAGGGGCGAACTTTGGCTTCCACTTAGCCACACGGTAACCAGAGTTCTAATGGGAGTTGGTCTTTCTATACTTCTTGGAGGAGGGGTTGGTATATTGGCTGGGTTGGTTAAAGGAATTTACGAAGCTATTAAACCTGTAGTTGTAATTATCGAAAATATCCCCCCAATTGTTTGGGTGATTGTAGCCATTATCTGGTTTGGTTTGGGAGCCATACCTCCTGTATTCGCAATAATATCCTTAGCTGTTCCTATTATTAGCGTTCACCTCGCTCAGGGAATTCGTGATATAGACCCTTCCCTTCGGGAGATGGCACATTCATTTAATGTAAAAATATCAACCAAACTTTACCACCTCTATCTTCCCGCCATCACTGGGACCTTCTTCTCTGCATTATCCGTAGGGTTTGGATTAACATGGCGAGTAGTAGTAATGGCAGAATTCTTTGGTAGTATGTCGGGCATTGGGAATCAACTTAACTGGGCCCGGTTTAATCTAGAGACAGACAAAGCTTTTGCTTATACTATTCTTGTTGTCAGTCTCGGCCTGATGACTGAATACTTAGTAATTAGACCTTTGCAAAACTGGGCAACGAGATGGCGCATAAGAAAATGAGAACAATGGTAAAGCTCTCCGGAGTGGAGAAGACATTCAACTCCTTAAAGGTAATTAAGAATCTGAATTTCTGGGTATTGGAAGGGGAAGTAGTTTCCCTTATTGGCCTTTCAGGTTGTGGGAAGAGCACTACTTTGCGGATCGTTGCCAATTTGGAAAAGACTGATAAAGGGACCATTAATCGGGGCTTTAAACGTCTTGCCTTCATCTTTCAGGAACCAAGACTCCTTCCCTGGAGGACAGCTTTAGAGAATATCGTTTTTGTATTGAAAGATCGGATCTCGAATAAGATTGAACGTCAACAAATTGCCCTACATTATTTGAAATTGATGAAACTTGATCAATTCAAAAACTATTATCCTAACCAGCTTAGTGGAGGAATGAAACAGCGAATCTCTGTTGCTCGAGCTTTAGCCATTAATCCAGATATCATCTTGATGGATGAGCCTTTCTCTGATCTTGATTTTCCATTGCGTCTACTTCTCATCGACAGTCTACAAGAAATTTTAAAGAAGGAGTCAAAAACAGCAATCTATGTTACTCATGATATCAGAGATTCACTTCTTTTATCAGACAGAATCTATATCCTCACTACTAAACCAATGCACGTTAAGGAGGAGTTATATATTAGTACGGAAATGAAAAAGATGAGTAATCCTAAATTTTTAGAGTTAGAAGAACACATAATCAATTTACTGAAGGAGGATAGTCTAAGGGAGGGTGAAAACAAGTAGGAGGAGCACAAGACTTATTGGAAAGAAGATAGGCGTGGAGAAGAATACGGTGATCTACTAAATTTATCGAGATAATATTCAATGATAATGATAGACAGATTATTAGGAGTCTTTCCTGCGATATTTATAAAACATCGGTAACCCCTGGCTTGTAGCTTAAAGAAAAACATGGACATTACATCTTTAGCTTAGAAAATTGCATTATTTGGGTCTAACCGAATGAAATTTTTTTTCTGGAAGCTCCAGGCAGGTTAAATAATTTCCAAAAACTGCTCCTGTATCTATACCTATCTTGTTTTTCATGATCAAAGGGCTGTTAAATGGGGTATGTCCAAATATAACCACTTTGCCAAAATCGTAATCAGAATAAATAAATTCCTCTCTAATCCAGATCATATCATTTAAGCTTTGATCCTCAATCCTTATATTGGGGCGAAAACCAGCATGGACAATATAGTGATTCTTAAGCTCTATCATGGATAAAAGTGAAGAAAAAAAGTCAAGATGAGAAGGTGGAATAAGAGGGTCATCCTGACTTTGTCTCACTTTCTCATAACTTCTAAGGGTAGAGAGGCCGCCATTTGCGAGGGAGCTCTGGGGATCAACGCCTGACAAATAATCAAGAAACATCTGCTCATGGTTTCCAATAAGACATTGAATTAAGGAAGTATTTTCTTTTAATTTTAAAATATAATCGATAACGCCTTTAGAATTTTCCCCTCTGTCTATATAGTCTCCGATAAAAATGAGTCGATCATTAGCTGGATCCCACTCTATTTTATCAATAAGTCTTTTGAGCATCTCCAAACAGCCATGAATATCTCCAACAACAAATACCTTTTTTTCACTCATACAAAACCTTGTAGAAGATAAAGAAATGTAACAGATTTTTGACCGCTATTATATATAAAAGGCTTTTAATAAAGAATCAAGTAAGATATTTAGTTACTATTCAGGTTCAAAGTTCCAAGGTTCACACAGTTCAAGGTTAGAGAGATAAAATACTCCCGAATCCTCAATATAAGGCATTTGGTTTCAATTTGAAGATAACTGAGGAGTTCATCCGATTCTTGCCACACACGCGGCGCGAGCGCCTGTGCTGCGGGAGCCATGCGTATTGCATGGATGTCAACCGTGAACCGTGAACCCGGCAACCTGAGTTACTACGATATTTATTCAGTGTCTGTTGTTTGTTGTCAGTAGGTATAGTTAACGTCATTAGTCAATAGTCATTTGGCACTTGTAAGGATAGCTATAGTCATATATTTAACCAATGACTCACAACAAATGGCCAATGACACCGCCTTTTAGGGGTAAAGTTTTATGTCAAAAACAGTTTTAGTTCTGGCAAGCCGTAATAAAGGTAAAAAGAGGGAGTTTGAGCTACTCTTTAACGGGCTTCCTGTAGAGATTAAAGGACTTTGTGAATTTCAAAGAATTCCTGAATTTGAGGAAGAAGGAAGCACATTTGAAGAAATTGCAATAAATAAGGCAAAATTTGTATCAAAAGCGCTTGACCTTCCTGCCATTGCCGATGATTCTGGGCTTATGGTAGAGGCGTTAAATGGAGCGCCAGGTATCTTTTCAGCACGCTATGCCGGAAAATTAGCCACTAATGGTCAAAACAACCGAAAACTTCTTAAGAAAATGGAAGGGAAAGAGAATAGAAGCGCCATTTTTGTGTGTTCTATTGCCATATCCAAACCAACTGGTCAGATTTTAACCTATACAGGGAAATGTCCTGGAGTAATTTTGCATAAACCTGTAGGAACAAGTGGTTTTGGATATGATCCCTTTTTTTACTATTCTCCCCTCGGGAAAACATTTGCCCAACTATCAGTTGAAGAAAAAAACAGGGTGAGTCATAGAGGTCAGGCTATGAGAAGATTAAAAGATGATTTTCAGAAGATTCTTACCTGGCTGGAAGACTGATATAGTGAAAACCTCTTGACCTATCCAAAATTTTTGAACTAAAATAGTAACTTCTCAATAAGTTGGGGTATCTGTCGGGCAATAAGGCACAACAAGGCCTACATAAAGTCAGGGAGCATGGGTATGTCTTTTTTTGCTCCATGCCCTTAATAGATAGGGGGCATCAGCGTGCCCCCATAAATCGGGACACACGTGCAACGTGGATTTTACTATTATGCGACTTGTCGGTTGGTGTCCCGATTT
>QMLT01000221.1 GCA_003646875.1 Deltaproteobacteria bacterium | reverse complement strand
AATTCCACCGTCTCTACCTTCAGGTTTTTCCCTGGGGGTTGTTGGCGAGGCTATCACAATCGGGGATGTGGTTTTTCCAAATGTAGCCGCCATCTTACAGGCATACCAAAAGGATTCCGATGTCCATATCCTTTCAACCCCCCAGATCTTGACGACAGACAATGAGGAGGCCGAGATAAAAGTAGGAGAAAATGTCCCATACATCACCAAAGAGGCAACAGGGGATCAAACATATCAGACATACGAATACAAGGATGTGGGTGTCACGCTCAAGATCACCCCCCAGATTAACCAGGAGGGGTTTGTAAGGCTAAAGATCTTTCAAGAAAATAAAACAGTAAAAAGTGGGCTTTCGGAATATAGACCGACTACCCTGACGCGGTCTGCAGAAACCACTGTTATTGTAAAGGATAAGAATACTGTGGTTATCGGTGGAATTATTGGAGAAAGCACTGAAAGAGGAGCTTATCAGGTGCCTTGTCTTGGAGATATACCAGGCCTGGGATGGTTTTTTAAATCAAAATCCAGGTCTCGAAACAAAACCAACCTTTTCGTTTTTCTAACACCCCATATCATTGAGAACCCTATTGAGGCACAAAAGATTTATGACGAGAAGAAAGAGGAAATAGATAAAATCAGGGGGGGCGCCATAAAGATGTATAAAAAACCAGAACTCAAAAAATAGGGATCGACTGTTCAATGAGGATGTTTACCTTATGAGTCATAAATTCATCGGAGAAATATTAAAAGAGATTTGCTCCCTTTCAGACGATATATTCAACGATGCCCTCGAGATACAAAGCGAAAAAGGGGGCAGAATAGGAGAAATCCTTATACAGAAAGGCGTAATAGGAGAAGGAGATCTGTTAAAGGCTCGTGGCATTCAATTTGGGCTGCCCTTATGGCCCGCTATTTCTACTGAGGATATGGATACGAGCTTCACAGAACGCATCCCCATCCAGTTCCTGAAAAAGTACAAGATGGTCCCTGTGGTCAAATCTGATGGCGTCTATATAGCTGTCAATGACCCTACGCTGTTTCAGCCCCTTGACGATTTGCATATAATCCTGGGATGGGATGGTGTAGAAACTGTGCTTGCCCCCTATTCGGCCATCCTTTCGGCCATCAATTTTGCCTATGATATGAGCAGCGATTCTGCTGAACAGGTCATCCAGGATATGCATGAGGAAGATAGGGATATGATTATATCTGCTGTTGAAGAAACAGGGGATCTACTGGATGATACGAGCGATGCCCCGATTATCAAATTGGTGAATTTGATGCTATCCCAGGCAGTAAAGGCCAGGGCCAGTGATATACATATCGAACCCTATCAAAACAGGATAAAGGTCAGGTACAGGGTGGATGGCATTCTCTATGATATGCTCTCTCCTCCTAAGCATGTTCAGTCAACACTTATATCAAGAATCAAGATTATGGCCAGATTGAACATTGCTGAAAAGAGGCTTCCCCAGGATGGAAGGATCGAGATCAAAATAGGGGATAAAAATGTGGATATCCGCGTGTCTACAATCCCTACTGCCTTTGGTGAACGCATTGTCCTTAGATTGCTGGATAAGACAAATGTGTTGCTAAAGGTTTCTGACCTCGGTATGTCTGACCAGGGCCTGAAGGTATTTAACGGGCTTATTAAGTCTGCCCATGGTATTATCCTTGTTACTGGGCCGACTGGGAGCGGAAAAACCACAACCTTATATGCCGCTTTAAGTTCAATCAATAATCCAGACATCAATATTATAACCATAGAAGATCCTATTGAATACCAGATTGAGGGAATTGGACAGATCCAGGTAAATCCCAAGATCGACATCACATTTGCAAATGGGCTGCGCTCAATTGTGCGTCAGGACCCTGACGTGATCCTTGTGGGTGAGATCAGGGATCTGGAGACAGCGGAGATTGCTATTCAGGCTGCATTGACCGGTCATCTGGTATTTTCTACCCTTCATACAAACGATTCGGCCAGCGCAGTGACGCGTCTCATAGACATGGGGATAGAACCTTTTCTTGTAACCTCCTCAGTGATTGCAATCCTGGCCCAGAGGCTGGTGAGAAACGTTTGTAATGAATGCAAAGAGGAATATGTACCTGATCAAGAATCCCTGGAGAATATCGGCATAACACCAGAGATGTCTTCAGGTAAAAAGATATACAGAGCCAAAGGTTGCCAGAGTTGTCTCAACACAGGGTACAAAGGAAGAACCGGTATTTTTGAGCTCATGATCCTGGATGATGCAATTAAGAGTCTCATATTAAAGACCTCGGATTCCAATGCCATAAAGAAAAAGGCCGTTAACCAGGGAATGAAAACCCTTCGTCAAGATGGTGCCATGAAGGTGCTCAATGGGATTACCACTGTCGAGGAAATTCTTAGAATAACGCAGAAATAAATGGGTTTTTCTTTTTTCTTGTGTTTGTTGCCTGCCCGCCACCTGCCTGCAATGCTTCGCAACGCGAGGCGGGCGGGAGTTTGTTGAGTTTATGAACCAATCAAACGAATTAAACCAATGAAACCAATTAAACAAATCCGTTCAGTTAGTATAATCTTGTTAATATTTATTTTCTCCTTTGCCACTTGGGTACATGCATCTGACTTCAAAGGTCCCTGGGATAAAAATACCTCTCAAAAAATCTCCCGGAAACAAATTGATAAAAAGGTAAACCCCCTACGATCCCTGGTTGAGGCTTACGGTAAATATATTTCGCCAATCGATGGCAGAAATTGTCCCATGTATCCCAACTGCTCGAAATATAGTGTACAGTGTTTTAAAAAACATGGCTTTTTTATCGGTTGGATGATGACGTGCGATCGCCTGTTCCGATGTGGCAGGGATGAGTTACAATTGTCCCCTCAGATCATAGTAAACGGGAAATTTAAGTGTTATGATCCAGTAAAAAATAATGATTTCTGGTGGTATCATGAACAGTAAATCCTGCAGCCTTCTGGCAGGATGGGTGGCGCTTATTACATCTCTTTTTCTCTTCTTCTCTTCTCCTGTGAAATCAGAAAGCATCCAAAAAGAAATTAACCCAACAAGCCCTATAAACCCACCACATCTATATGCCGCTCAAGAAATTGTGATCAATCCAGAGCGCCAATTTCAGTTTGCCGAACACTATTTTCAAAATGGTGAATATTACAGGGCTATCGGAGAATACGAGCGTTTTATCTATTTTTTTCCTTTATCCGATAAGGTCGAGCTTGCCAGATACAAGATCGGTCTTTCTTTTCTTAACGGTGAACAGTACGCAGAAGCTATTAAGGCCTTTGATGAGCTTATAGAGGACTACAAGAATACGGAATATGCCCTCAAATCATACCTTGAAATAAGCAGGGCATATGTACTGCTCAAACGCTATAATGCGGCCCTTACAGGCATAAAAAATTTGATAACAATCGCTCCAAATACAGAAATCAAAGATGAGGCCTATTATCAAGGGGGCTGGGTATATCTGGAAATGGGTTTATGGGAAAAGGCCCATAAGTACTTTGAAGAAATCTCGGTTCAAAACAGGAAAAAATACAATCTCAAGGAAATATTGATACGTCTCGACACAAAGCTGCCTCTCAGAAGGAAAAATCCCGCCACTGCTGGTTTGCTTGCCATCATGCCTGGAGCAGGACATCTATATTGTGACAGAAAAAAAGATGCCCTTATATCATTTTTATTGAAGGGCGCAATGATTTATGCTGCTTATGAGGCCTTTGATCATGACCTAAATGTTATTGGGGGGGTAATTACATTTTTTGAACTGGGTTTTTACTCAGGAAATATTTATAGTGCAGTAAGCAGCGCCCATAAATATAACAGGAATGAGAGACACAAATTTTTAAACTATCTAAAAAAAAATACAAAGATAGACATTTCTATGGCTAACCAAAATGAAAGCAAATCTCTTTTGCTCTTGTGTAAATTTTCATTTTAGTATTTTACTCCTCTCAAAACATAACCTCCGGTCTCATGATTTCGTAACTCTCCTCACATATCTTTTGGATGGCATTTTCTGTGGAATAGGATATAATAACTTTCCGAAGATTACACTCATTATTATTCAGTGACAGATAACCCAACTTATTGAGAAGAACAACAAGTGTT
>QMLT01000220.1 GCA_003646875.1 Deltaproteobacteria bacterium | reverse complement strand
GTTGTAATATTATATCTACATGTTATATGTATTTCTTGTTTCATCTTAGTCTCTTTCTTTAAGGTTTTTGTTGATAACCTTTAGCCATAGAAGGAGATCGTGATTTAATCAAATTATAATAACCTCATGGACTTTACATTTTCAATAATTATGTGTAATAACTCAATGAAGCTCCCCATCTTCGCCATAATGGGCTTCGACGCGGTTCGCCCCGCTATTCATCCCTGCAGGAAGCTACAGGGTATTCTGGCGAAGGCGAGTGAAAAGGGACAGAAGGCAATGTGCTCGGTGTCTGCCGTGTGACGTAAAGATTGATTAGGATATATTATGAAATGGATGGATGAAGATGTTGGTATGCACTACGAGGGGATGTGTATCCGACCTCCAAGTGAGGCAAATAGCATCCTGCTTCAGGCCACCGTTGGTTGTTCCCATAATAAGTGTACCTTTTGCGGCTCATACAAGGATAAAAGATTTCGCATCAAGGATAATGATATTATCTTGAGCGATATCCTTTTTGCGTCACGATATATGCAGCATAAAAAAAGACTTTTTATCATGGATGGTGATGCCTTGATCATTCCGTATCATCGTTTGACATGGATTTTTGATAAGATAAAGGAACATCTCCCATGGGTTACAAGGGTTGGCATTTATGCGAACACCAAAGGCATACGGATGAAGAGTCAGGAAGAATTAATTCGTTTGAGAGAGATGGGCCTGGGAATCATCTATATGGGCGTAGAAACAGGCGATGATCAGACACTGGAGGCTATCAGGAAGGGGGCCAACGCACAGAGAATGTTAGATATGGGTAACAAGGTTAAACAAGCAGGCATTAAACTTTCTGTTACCGTTCTTTTAGGGATTGCCGGCAAAGAAAGGTCGCTCATCCATGCAAAGGCAACAGGAAAACTCCTCAGCGCAATTGATCCCGATTATGTTGGCGCCCTTACATTAATGATAATGCCAGGAACACCTCTGGCGAATGATCTTTCTGCTGGCAGATTTGAACTCCCTGATAATTATGGATTGCTCATGGAACTAAGAGAAATGATTGCCTCCACTAACCTGTCAAGGGGCCTTTTCTTTTCAAATCATGCATCAAATTATTTGCCAGTGAAGATCAGGTACCCAGAAGGGAAAGAGCAGGCCCTTCATTTGATAGATATGGCTATTCAGGGAAAGGTTGGCCTCAGGCCTGAGTGGATGAGGGCGCTTTAGGTGATAACATCAGGTATAAATGATTATATATATGCGGTTATAATGGCCGGGGGAAGCGGAACCAGGTTCTGGCCAATGAGCAGAAAAAGCAGGCCGAAGCAACTCCTTAATATAACCGGGGACGAGATTCTTCTAACAAAAACAATTGAACTAATTACACCCATTATCCCTATCGATAGGATCGAAATAATAACCACCTTATTACAGGCAGATGCTGTTAAAAATACAGTTTCCCAGATACCAGAAGAAAATATCATAATAGAACCCTTTGGGAAAAATACTGCCCCTGCAATAGGTCTTTCTGCCCTTACTATAGAAAGAGATATTAAGGATGCTGTTATGGTAGTTATGCCTGCGGATCACTATATTGAGGATAAAAAACGGTTTCATCAGACGATAATGGCAGGCGCCTCCCAGGCCTCTCAAGGGGATTTTATTGTTACCATAGGGATTCCCCCACGGGGGCCAGAAACCGGATATGGCTATATAGAGGCGGATGTGGGAACAGATAAAAAAAATGGTATATATGCTGTTAAATCCTTTCATGAGAAACCTGACATAAACACAGCGAGGCGTTTTATCAAGCAAGACAACTTTTTTTGGAATAGCGGTATCTTTATTGCGAAAACCTCGACCATGCTCAAAGAAATTGAGGAATACCTCCCCGATAATTACAAAGGGCTTATGAAAATAAAGGCCTCGCTTGGCGCAGATGAAGAATCAGATGTGATCAACAATGTATACAAAGAAATGGAATCCATCTCTATTGACTATGGCGTTATAGAAAAGTCAAGTCATGTGTTAATGGTAGAGGGGAATTTTGGTTGGAACGATGTAGGATCATGGCCATCCGCAGCTCAATATTGGCCTAAGGATAGCAATAAAAACTCCTTCATAGGAGATTTGATTAGCCTTGATTCTTCTCAATGTATTGTGTATAGCCCGAAAAAACCGGTTGCAGTTCTGGGTGTAAAGGATCTGGTCATTGTGGAAGATGAGGATGCCCTGTTGGTCTGCAAAAAAGAAAACTCTCAGGATGTGAAAAAGCTTGTTGAGACGCTGAAATCAATGGGTAGGGATGAAATTTTGTAGAGAGGAAGATATATGAACCCAGAAATTTATAGAGAATACGATATACGTGGTGTAATCGGTGAAGATATTAGAGAGGATGAATATTTTATTTTGGGTAGAGGTTTTGGCACCTATTTTAACCAGGTAGGGGAAAAAACAATTGTGGTTGGAAGAGATTGTCGGCTGAGTTCACCCAGGATAAGAGATGAGGTGACCGAGGGCCTTATAAACAGTGGCTGTAATGTTATAGACATAGGCATTTGCCCTACTCCGATCCTTTATTTTGCTCTACGGCACCTCAAAGTTGATGGAGGGATTATGATTACTGCAAGTCATAATCCCTCTGATTACAACGGCTTTAAGGTATGCAGCGGCCTTGAAACTATCTATGGGAAAGAAATTCAGAAATTACGACAGATTATTGAAAGGGCAGATTTTGTAAGCGGAAAGGGGGAATATTCCTCACATGAAATAATTAAGTCATATATAGAGAGGATTACAGGGGATGTTAACATCAATTCAGGAATCAAAGTCGGTTTTGATGCCGGAAATGGAACAGCAGGACCTGTAGGGGTAGAGATTTTACAATCACTCGGTTGTGACCTTCATGACCTTTATTGTGATATGGATGGCTCCTTTCCCAACCATGAACCAGACCCCACTGTGCTGGGTAATATGAGAGATCTGATTACAGAGGTAAGAGAACAAAACCTTAATGTGGGGATTGGAGTTGATGGAGATGGAGACCGGATTGGAGTGGTAGATAGCTCAGGTAATATTGTATTTGGAGATATGCTCTTGCTTTTATTTGCAAGAGATATTTTACATAATCATCCTGGAGCAACAATAATCTCTGAGGTTAAATGTTCGGATAGGATGTATAAAGACATCGAGGCCCACGGCGGAAATCCCATTATGTGGAAGACAGGGCATTCTTTGATAAAGAGTAAAATGAAGGAGACCAAGGCGCTTTTGGCAGGAGAGATGAGTGGCCATATGTTTTTTGCAGATAGGTATTTTGGTTATGATGATGCTATCTACGCATCATGCAGGTTGTTAGAGATACTATCCAGGACGGGTAAATCATTAATAGAGCTTTTAGCGGATGTCCCTAAATCACATACGACACCTGAAATTAGAGTAGAGTGCCCTGATTCTAAGAAATTTCAGCTCGTAGATAGACTAAAAGATGAATTCAGCAAACAATATAAAATAATTGATGTAGATGGCGTCAGGATTGTCTTTGATGATGGATGGGGATTGGTGAGGGCCTCGAATACCCAGCCTGCGCTCGTGCTTAGATTTGAGGCACGATCCAAAGAAAGGCTTGAAGAGATTAGAACTATGGTAGAGAAGACGATAGAGAAATTCGGATGAGAAAATATATTGCTTGCTGTCCGAAAAATTAGATAATGTCAGTCGAGAGTTGTCAGTTGTTCAGGCGTCTTTTCCGCACATCCTGTGCAACCCGATGTTCGATGCTTGTCAAGTCTATGGCACTATTAATTTAACAGTTAGCTATTCCCCTTAGCTTGCTAAATTTATGTGCTTTTTTTGGCTTGCCTTTCCTTTTCACCAAATAAACTTTATCTTTCTCTTCTATGCAATTTCAACAGCAGAATTTATAATTTTTCGCGAATTTCTTGTGGAATTGAGACTTGCCCTTTTGTCGTAACTCACATGATCGTACCTCCAGTAAAACGTATTACTGAGAAATTTACAAACTGTTAATTGATGGCCTCGTAAAAAGCCCCATTTCCCCTCCCCTGGTGGGAGGGGATTAAGGAGAGGGGGAGAATTTTTGCAGTTTGTAAATTTCTGTTTCGAAGATTTTCTGCTTTACAC
>QMLT01000219.1 GCA_003646875.1 Deltaproteobacteria bacterium | reverse complement strand
TACCTGGGCGTCCTTGATGCGCAGCGAACCCTGTATGCGGCCAGGCAGGGGCTTATCGCGCTCCGCCTGGCAAAACTGGCCAACCAGGTGAGGCTTTATGCGGTACTGGGCGGAGGCGGCCACCAGCCCGGGGAACACCAAGGCGGATCATAGCGGGAGGCCTGGTAGGCAGTATTGCCATGAAATTAACCACTCTTACCCTCTTGACCCTCGCAGGATTGCTGCTGCCGGCGCCTGCTTTAGCCCAGGGCAAAAAAGCGAAAGACACTCAAACCTTCAGCTTTTACCTGGAAAATGACGCCTTTGCCAATACTGACCGGGAATACACGAGCGGAGTGCGCCTCACATTAATCTCACCCGACCTCACCGGCTACCGGGAAAACCCCAGATTGCCGGAGTGGAGCGATCCGGTGATCGATCAACTGCCTTTCGTGAACGAGCCAGGATTTCAGCACGCCGTATCATTCTCTATTGGACAGAACATCTACACGCCCGAAGATATCGAACGGAGTGATCTGACCCAGGACGACCGCCCCTATGCTGGAATAACCTACCTGGCAATCGGGTTCCACAGCAAAAATAGCCATCGGATGGATAGCCTGGAATTAGACCTGGGGATCGTGGGGCCCCATTCCTATGCCGAGCAGTGCCAAAAAACTGTGCATGACTGGATTGATTCGACTGATCCAAAAGGTTGGGATAACCAACTAAAGGATGAACCTGTTTTGAATATCTTCTATGGACGCAAATGGAAACTATTGCATGGGGTAGGCCATGGTTTCGGCTATGATTTGATCCCGCACATGGGGTGCGCTTTGGGAAACGCCGCCACTTTTGCCAATGCCGGGGCGCAGATTCGGTTTGGCCGGAACCTGCCCAATGATTTCGGCACGTTTCTCATTAGACCTGGTTGCGATAGCAATGCCCCATCAGACAAGCAAGATCCGCGCTTCTTCCCGCGATATCATCGGGTTGGCATCCATTTCTTCGCCGGGGTTGATGGGCACATTGTCCTGCGAAACATCTTTCTTGACGGCAATACCTTCCAAGATAGTCACAGTGTGGACAAGGAAGATTTCGTAGTGGATTTAGTCGGGGGAGTCGGTATGATTATTTACCGATTTAAGATTACCTATGCTTATGTCTACAAAACAAAGGAGCACAAAGCCCAAAAAGACGAGCAGAAATACGGGGCGATTACCCTATCATATTCTTTCTGAGCTGAAAAGGATTGCAGCTTGCCCAAGTAAGCCTTTCAGCATATGGCACAGTTCAAGGTTATCCGATTGCTCAAGAACTTGTGAGCTGACTTTCCGTGTACAAAGGCCTAATAGAGGCTATTCGCACCTTTGGGATAAATTTTGAATTTACAATTCCTCAGAGCCTTTTTAAATAAAATGGCATCTCATCTTACCAAGACGAGATGCCATTTATAAGCCAATTGCAACAAACTAAAGTTTATTGACGTTCTTGGCAACAGGTCCTCGGTCGCTCTCTTCAACATCAAAGCTCACCCGCTCACCTTCCATGAGTGTCTTGAAGCCGGCTGAGTTGATTGAGGAATAGTGGACAAATAGGTCCTGACCGTCTTCCTGTTCAATAAAGCCATAACCCTTTTTTTCACTAAACCATTTTACTCTTCCTTCTGCCAAAGCCATTACCTCCATCTAAAAAAATGTTCACTGATGGTCCTCACTCTCGGTCATGACTTTGACAAAGGAAATAACCCTCAGGACAAAGTCGACCCGTGAATGTAACAGGGCCATTAACCTGTACTTTCATAATATATTATCCTATAAAATGTCAAGTAAAAATAGGGCTGATAAGGTTTTACTTATTATAGTCTACAGACTTTCTTTAAGAAATTGTTAAGGAATTCCCAGGTCGGTTTATTCTTTAATAGAATTACAAACTTTACAAGAGAGTGGAAAATATATAAAAGACACTATCATCGCTCAGGTTAATAAAATCATTGGTATTTGGAGTTAATAAGGATGAAAAGAATTATAAGAATGAGGAATATGTCTGATAACCAGGCTGGTATAGTTGCAAAAGTCAGTGTTAGTGGAGAGATGGGAAGGAGAATTAGAGATATGGGGCTTGTAAAGGGGACACGTATTAAAATCACAGGCAGAGCCCCTTTGTATGACCCTGTAGCTATAAAGGTTCGTGACTATACCCTGACATTAAGAAATAATGAGGCCGATTTTATAGAGGTTGAAGTAGACGGTGGAGAAAAAGAGTGACTAAAAAAATAAAGATTGCGCTTGCGGGCAACCCAAATTCTGGGAAGACTACTGTATTCAATAATATTACAGGCGCAAGACAGAATGTGGGTAACTGGCCTGGGGTGACAGTAGAGAAAAAGTCCGGTCTGGTAAAGTATAAAGACATAGAAATAGAGGTAGTGGATCTGCCGGGTATATATTCTTTAACTGCATACTCCATAGAAGAAATAGTGGCGCGGAATTTTCTTATAAATGAAAAGCCAGATGTAGTTATTGATATTGTTGATGCCGCAAATCTTGAAAGAAACCTTTATTTAGCTGTTCAATTTTTAGAGTTGGGCGTACCCCTTATTATTGCACTTAACATGGTAGATGTCTCAGAGGCCAGGGGCATAACAATTGATGTGAAAAAGCTCTCGGAGATGCTTGAAATTCCAGTTGTTGCAACAGTAGCTCGATCGAACAAGGGAACCAGTGAGCTTCTTGATCAAACGATAAAATTAGCCACAGATAAGAAAGGATGGAAGCCAGCCAACCTTTGCTATGGAGGGGATATAATCACAGGGATCAATGATATCGAAAAACTTTTAGCGCAACAAGATATTTATAGCAATAAATATCCTACAAGATGGCTTGCTATCAAATCTCTTGAAGGGGATCAACCTATTCTTGATATGATCAAGAAGGATGAGACTATAGGCCCGGAATGTTCAAAGATATGTGAGAAAATAAACAAACATATTAAGACAACGCTAGATCAAGATGCTGAGTCTCTTATCTCTGATTATAGATACGGATACATCGTTGGAATTACCAAAAAGGTTGTAAAGCGGAAAAGAGAATCGATGCTCTACCTTTCAGATAAGGTAGATAGGATACTTACCAATAGAATACTTGGGCCGATAATTATGCTTTTGGTTCTTTATGGAATCTACGAGTTTACCTTTCGTGGAAGCGAGCTGCCAGTCATTTTGTTTGAAAGGTTCTTTGAGTTACTTTCTACAATAGTGTCCTCCATTTTGCCTGAAAGTATTTTTAGATCACTCATAGTATCCGGTCTTATCGATGGCGTTGGAAGTGTGCTCAGTTTTGTCCCACTTCTTATGTTCATGTTTTTTGCCATAGCGATCCTGGAGGATTCTGGGTATATAGCCAGGGTTGCTTACATGATGGATAGAGTCTTACGGTGGTTCGGCCTGCATGGCAGCTCTGTAATGGCCTTGATAATAAGCGGTGGCATCTCTGGCGGTTGCGCCGTGCCCGGCGTAATGGCGACGAGGACTTTAAAAGGATCAAAAGAGCGGTTAGCCACCATGTTGGTCCTGCCTTTTATGAATTGTGGCGCTAAGCTCCCTGTTTTTGCCATGCTGATTGCTGCCTTTTTTGCCAAAAATGAGGCTATGCTAATGTTTCTTTTAACCCTTCTAAGCTGGTGTTTTGCGCTAATTGCCGCAAAGTTACTCAGAATAACCATCCTTAAAGGCCCAAAGACACCATTTGTAATGGAGCTTCCTCCTTACCGGCTCCCAACCTTTAAGGGGCTGCTTATACACACCTGGGAGAGAACCTGGATGTATATAAAAAAGGCTGGCACTGTGATACTGGCTATTTCGATACTTCTGTGGATTATGATGACCTTTCCCAGGCTCACTCAGGATAAGATCGATTCGTTTAATGAGAAAAAAGAGACCCTTATTCAGAAATTTCTATCTATTCCTGAGGTAAATAAGATAATTGGCAATAGCCAGGGAATTGCCTCTTTTGATAAATATTATGATCTTTACATTCAGGGTTCTGAGAAAGAAAGAGAGATAGCCAGAAAATATGATGAGATAAAGGAAGGCATTAATAAAATAAGTTTTGATGAACAAAGGGCTGCTCTCGAGGGGTCTTTTGCTGGAATCATTGGAAAGGCGCT
>QMLT01000218.1 GCA_003646875.1 Deltaproteobacteria bacterium | reverse complement strand
CTTTTCTTCTCCAAACATGGTTTCCATTCGTACGCTTTTATCATCAAGGTCCATATGGCTAATATTTTCTAAGATTGGTTCAACCATCTCCCTGTTCGTATATGCCTTTGCCAGACACATCTTGAAAGACCCCCTTTCTGCTTAATTATTTTTATTTTGTTAAATGATAATATCCTTTTTTAGCACGGGAATTAATGCCCTGAATTAGCTCTTGAAACAATTGAATCGAACACATCTATAATCTCCTCACTTGCCTTTGCTTTGCCAAAACTGAGGCCTTCTAAAGAAGATTGAAAGATATCTTCATCATAATGGATACATCCGATCATATCGATGCCTTTTGTATCCAATTCACCCTTTAGTTTCGAGGCTATCCCATTTGATGGAACCTTGCTCAAGATAGCCCAAATGTTATCAACTCCAATTCCACGAGAGAGCTTATTTATTCTTTCAGCGAGCTGGAGAGATTCAAAAGAAGGCTCAACAACAATAAGCACACTATCTATGCTTGTCTCAACACCCCTGCCAAAATGCTCTACTCCCGCTTCCATATCTACGATAGCAATTTCATCTCTGGAAAGGCTAAGCTTCCTCAAGAATTCACGACTCAGAACCCCCATAGGGCATGCACATCCTTCCAATGATTGAAGGATTTTTCCTATAGACACCAGGCCAAGATTATCCTGCTTAAGGATATTTTCGCTTGGGATATCATCGACCTTGATGTTTTCTTGGGTCATTACCCTCATTGCTGTCTCAGCCTCATCAGCGGAATATCCACTCTTCAATTTTTCTTGGACCTTTTTCTTGCCCCCAACCAGTTCCATAAGGGGTACGGGTGGATGGTCAAAACCAAGTATTCGGAAAAGGCCTGAATTTGACTCGTCTGAATCAACCACCAGCACACGGTATCCCCTTGCTCTTGCCTGATTTGCTAACAAGGTGACAACTGTACTCTTGCCACTGCCACCCTTACCGCAGACAGATATCTTCATTTGTTTCTCCCATCTAAGATCCCTTAACAGTTATTATATCTTGCCAATTTTTAGCACAAAACACAAAAGGCATACACATCCATAGCTCTGTAAAGCGCTTATGGTATGTATTAATGATTATTTCTTTTTCTACACTTTCGCGATGTTCCTGTATCTTCTTCCGCCTGTTCACTTTGCATTATGTTTTGTCTGGGTCTTTCTTTTTTCAGAAGTTTTCCTATCAATTTTCTTTTTTCTCTTTGATCCGGGAACCGTTTTGATGCCTCGTCTGTAAGTGCTATTTGATGAACTTTGTCCTTACATCGCTGGCAGTATCCCTCTATGTATAATTCAGTTTTGGTGACGTTAAAACCATAATCAAGCTGTGCCTTCTCTGCAATTTTTTGAACTAACTCGCTATCAAACTCAATAACATTTCCACAGCACTTACATACCAGATGCTGATGCTCTGGCGATTCCTTTAGCTCATAATAACAAGATGCTTTTCCAAGCCTTCTCTCTTCTATTAGACCCAGTTCCTCAAATAACCTGAGAGTACGATACACTGTAGCCAGGCTTATCGTTTTATTTTTGCTACTGGCACGCCTGTACAGTTCTTTTGCGTCTATATGGCCACCAGATTTCTGTATTTGACTCAGAAGTAACTGACGCTGAGAAGTTACTGAGCGACCTTGCATATAGTTTTTTATATTGCGAATGTTTCTCATTCTCAAATATTAACGTTAATAATCTTATGGCATCTTGTCAAGTAGTCCCCTCAGTTTTTTTGCATGGTGAAAAAATCCATCAGGTCTCAGTAGCAGACCGAGGAATCGCTGTAAAACAGTCATCAACAGGACATGATATGAGAAAAAATCTATATTGATGGCCAGATATTTTAAAAATCTGGCTGGCGGCTTGCAGCAGAAAAATTTGTTACCATTTTAATTTTCAGACCTTGACAAGCTCCAAAGAGATGATTAAATAATTTTAACCTAAAGGCTGTTATCTGTTTCATAGTAACCAATAGGATACTTTATCTTAGGAGGGAATAACTTTATGGTAGATGAAATTCAGGATCAACAACACTTATCACATCTTACACAAACCTACCCCGATTTTATGATGATTTTATTCTATACTGATTCATCAGAAAAGAGTAAACAGGCATTAATTGTTTTGGATTCATTTCATGAAAAACATCCTGATGTCGGAATTTTTAGAGTTAATGCCTCGAAGGTAAAAGATATCCACCCAATATACGGGATAAAATCTGTTCCCACCCTTCTCACCCTGAGAAAGGGCCAGCCGGCAGAATATATTTTAGGCATTCAGAGTGAGGATGATTATAGCCGATTGTTAAGTGGCACCAAGCATGTCCCAAAAAGGGAAAGCAAGGAACAGCGCCTGAAGGTTTTCGTCTATACTTCTGACAGTTGCCCATGGTGCGCTAAGGCAAAGTCATATTTGAGAAAAAACGGAGTTCCTTTCAACGAGATTAATGTCTCCCGTAATTCCAGCGCAGCCCAGAATATCTTTCGAAGAAGTGGTCAGATGGGAACACCACAAATAGATATTAATGGACATATTGTCGTAGGTTTTGATCAACCAAAGATAGACAGGTTTTTGGGGATAAGAGGATAAAACATAATAGAAAGGATAATAGCAATGAGAAAGATTCAGCCAATCAACAACAATATATTAATTAAGTTGGATGAGGTCAAAGAAGATAAAACAGCTGGAGGTATAATTATTCCAGATACCGCCAAAGAAAAGTCTCAAGAGGGAGAGGTAGTAGCACTACCCCCGGATTCTGATATCAGTGTATCAGTTGGCGATAGGGTTATGTATAAAAGCTTTTCAGGAACAGAGATTACGTTTGAGGGGGAAAAATATCTCATTGTTCCATCAGACGACATTCTGGCAAAATTTGTCGAGGTTGATTCCATCTAATCAAAAGAATTCCTTGATGCCCTGCATTGGGGTTAGCAAAAATGCCTTTTGATCCCTTGCAGCTCAGCTGCGGGGCAGTTCATTTGAGCTGTGGTTTTCCGGGTGAGCTGATGGATAGCGCTCACCCTTGTGTTATACTGGTCGATGAGTTTGCTCCAGGCCGAGGCAGCGAATTGAGATATTAAGAAGCTCCTGTACGTGAGCAGCATTGAGCAAAAACGGCAGGATGCAACCTCATCGAGAATAATACGCATCAGGGCCCAACTGGCAGGGGATCTTTGGCTTGCCCACTGGATCATAGCTGAAACTGATCCTGGAGAAGGGGTAGTTTTTTGTGATTTCGTCAGCGATATCAGCATCAAGCGATGTATCCGATCGCTCACATTGATAAATTCCCCATGTCCCTTTACTCCCTGTTGAGCCATAGCTCGTTCCCTTCCTCTTTCATAGGGGCATAGAATCGAAAACGATGCCCTTGACTGATGTGTTGCTCCATTCTTTCAACATGTCCTCAATGCATTGATAATTGATGCGGGTCATACAGAAGGCCATCACCACATCAAGATCGGATCTATCAGCATTCTTTTTAATTTGCTGATAGAGCCCCGGCTTTGCTCCAGTCATGCTGTAGGAACAGTCCTCTGTGCCATGGATAAAGACAGAGAAGGTGACATCCGGCCAATCGGAGAGTCGGAAAAAGGGACTTCATATGTCCATAGGCGTTGGTCCTTAAGATCGCTTTAAGTTGTTCTTTATAAAGGACCTTTTGTCTCAAAAAGACACGTATTGAGCAATACCCTAAAAATGGATTCTTCTCCATCTAGCCTCTTTCATCCTTAAAAAACTTACCTCATCCAAAATTGAGTGTTCGGATCCTTACTTCCCTGCCACCTGCCTGAGCCACTGCGTTTTTGTAAAGGGAAAATTGTTCATCTTCTGAGAGAAAACGTTTCCAGATAAGAAATGGTAGCTCTGTACGGAAGAATCCGATGCCATAAGCGCCATTGCGCCCGTCATCCTATCTCCAGGCAACAATAAGGTCATCAATCTAGCGCCGGAGTTCATTACCCCGCAGGATGGTCACAAAAAACAGGACTGTGAGAATGCGGTACTAAGCGATGGATTAGACAATATGGCCCTCAGCTTAAGGCTCTTAGAATCACCATTTATAGCGCCAATTCTGTGTAGATGGAAAAGTGATGGCATGTTCATCATCTTTCTTG
>QMLT01000217.1 GCA_003646875.1 Deltaproteobacteria bacterium | reverse complement strand
TTATCCAATGTTGGCAAATACTTTTGGCCAGATCTTGCTGGTCTATGAGGGGATTGATAACATAGAATTTCTTGACTCCATACGTCTTTGCCAATCTCGCCAGATCATGAAGATCTAAGCTGGTTATTGCCGAAACAATAATCTCCCCCCTCCTGTTATACACAGGATAATGCAATAGCCCAATATAAAGGGACATAATTACCCAGTTTTATTGGATACGTTAAAAATATGGTGACCGTTCACAGGTTCAAGGGTTGTATTATTGTATCCAAACTCCATTTTGAGGGCGTATTTATATGAGAAACGCCCGGCTTCGTCCCTCCCAATCTGAAAAGTGGCGACGCATTGGCAATTATGTGGCAAAATCCGCATTTTTTAGGAGGATTCCCGTTATTAAATTTCAGTTTTTTCCATAACCCGAACGTTGAACCTCGCACACCGCCCCAGCTGAGCAGGCAGGCGTGAACCTGACAACCTGAGTAGTTACCTTTGTTTTAACTCTTCCAGTATCGATTTATCTATCTCACTAAGATTGGCCTTTTCCAGCAAATCTGGCCTCTTCTCCAATGTCCTTTTTATTGACTGTGCTCTTCTCCAAAGACTAATTTTCTTATGATCGCCTGATAATAGAACGGGTGGCACCTCATCCCCTTTAAAGACTCGGGGCCTTGTATATTGTGGATACTCCAACAGACAATCCTCAAATGATTCCTCGATATTAGATCTTTCACCACCCAATATACCCGGAATCAATCGGCTCACGGCTTCCACAATGATCATGGCTGGTAATTCACCTCCGGTCAATATGTAATCGCCAATAGATATCTCCATATCCACATACCTGGATCTTACTCTCTCATCCACGCCCTCGTATCGTCCACACACTAAAATAATCTGCTGGAGCTTAGATAAACTCAGAGCTATTGCCTGATCAAAAAGCTGGCCTTGAGGTGTGAGCAAAACGACTTTTCTTTTCCCCTTTAACCTGGGAATCGATTCAAGGGTCCTAAAAATTGGCTCCGGTTTCATAACCATACCATCTCCGCCTCCAAATGGCCTATCATCAGTCATCAAATGCGGACCCTCAGCAAAATCTCTTATATTCACCACATTTATCTTTAGCTTTCCCCTTTCTACTGCTCGCCCAACAATTCCATAATGAATGAGGAAAGTAAACATTTCCGGAAATATCGAAAGAATATCAAATCTCATCAAAGATCTAACAAGCCTTTTATAGGTGAAATAATCATTCTTTTTTGTGCTATGTTTATCTCTTTGATAACCTGATGAATTGCCGGGATCAAAAACTCCTTCCCCTGACCTTCAACCACATAGACATCATTGCTTCCAGTAGGAAAAATTTCCTTTACTACTCCAAGATATTGACCTGTTGTCAAATATACATCTAATCCTAACAATTCATAATAGAAAAATTCATCCTCATCACTTTTTATCAAAGAATCTTTCCTTATGTATATCTTCGCAGCCTTAAAGACCTCCGCCTGTTCAAATGAGTTCACATCCGATACTCTCAATAGATAGGATGCTCCGTGAGGTTTAATATCAATAACCTTCTTCTCTTCAAACACATCATGGCCTCTGTCCATAAATACAGAACCGGCCTGGAAGAAGGTTTCTCTTGATTGAGCATAAGAAACTATCCTTAGCAGACCGGCTACACCATGGGGGCGAATAACATGCCCTATCAGAATTAGATCTCTAAAATCGATGTGACTCAACTACTCTAAGATCTCCAGGACAGATCTTTTTTTCAACTTGGTCGATGCTGCACCAAGTATAGTTCTCATCGCCCTGGCTGTTCTTCCTTGCTTACCAATTACCTTGCCCAAATCTTCTTTGGCTACTCTGAGTTCAATTACTGAGGTCTGTTTTCCTTCAAGTTCAGTTACACTTACATCGTCCGGATTATCAACAAGGACCTTTGCAATGTATTCAATCAGCTCTTTCATTTCCATTTTCTCCCCCATCTGAAATTCTCATTAAACACCGTTTAACCCGTTTGGGAAGGAACTGTAGGTACACCCTTCTTTCGCAAAAGGGATCCTACAGTATCCGAAACCTTAGCGCCTCTCTGTATCCACTTTCTGACCTTGTCTTCATCCATTTGTACTTGAGCCGGATCTTTGAGTGGATCATAATACCCTAACACCTCAAGGAATCTACCATCCCTTGGTGCCTCTGAATTAGCAGCCACGATACGGTAAAAAGGTCTCTTCTTTGCCCCTTTTCTGGTTAATCTTAATCGTACAGGCATATTGAAGATTCTCACCCCCTTTAAATTAAATAATACGGCACATTTGCCAAACCGCTTACGAAAAACTTTCTCCTAAAATTTGATGTATTTGTCAAGCTTTTATCAGTGGGCTGTTGCTTTAATTAAAGCCAGCCATAGAAGATAAACCCTTTAAACCTCCTCGGCTCAACTTTTTTAGCATGTTTTTTGTCTGAACAAAATTTTTAAGAAGACGATTAACATCTTCCACTTTTGTTCCACTTCCCATAGCAATCCGTTTTCGCCTGCTTCCACTTATTATTCTGTGATTTCTTCTTTCTTCCGGTGTCATAGAGTTAATGATCGCCTCTACCCTCACAAGTTCCTTTTCATCGGTCTTCAACCTTCCCGCCTTCATCATCTTTCCAATGCCTGGCATCATTCCCAGAATCTGCTCCAATGATCCCATCTTTTGAATATATGCAAGCTGCTGTTTAAAATCCTCCAGATCAAATTCTGCCTTTTTGATCTTGCGCGCAAGCTTCATGGCCTCCTTTTGATCAAATTCAGCCTGTGCTTTATCTATTAAGGATAAAACATCGCCCATTCCGAGAATCCTGGAAGACATTCTATCCGGATAAAAAGGCTCAAGTGCATCCATGCTCTCCCCTATACCAACGAATTTAATCGGCTTGTTCGTTACCGCCATAACTGAAAGAGCTGCTCCGCCCCTTGCGTCTCCTTCCATCTTTGATAAAATGACCCCTGTGATATCAAGAACCTGATTAAATTTTACAGCCAAATTCACTGCATCCTGGCCTGTCATGGCATCGGCTACAAGAAGACTCTCTGCAGGATGAATTACACCCTTGATTCTCAAGAGTTCTTCCATGAGCTGTTCGTCAATATGAAGTCTTCCTGCTGTGTCTATAACCAAAATATCACATCCAACCTTCGGCGCTTCTTTCTTGGCTTTAAGGCAAATATCTTCAACACGATCGTTACTATCTGCAGGATAAACCGGAATATTGATCTCCTCTCCTATCTTACAAAGCTGCTCGATAGCAGCCGGTCTTTGGGTATCTACCGGCACCAAGTAAGGATGGTATCCATTCTTTCTTATATAATTGGCCAGCTTCCCTGCCGTTGTCGTTTTTCCGGAACCTTGAAGACCAACAAGCATGAGACTAAGGGGTTTTTTATCATTGAGATTCAGATCTCTTTTCCCCTCTCCCATCAGCTTTGTAAGCTCTTCCTGCACTATCTTAATTACCTGCTGCCCAGGGGTAAGGCTCTCCATTACCTCCTTCCCCAGGGAGCGTTGTCGTATTTCTTCGAGGAAATTCTTGACAACCTTATAGTTTACATCCGCTTCAAGAAAGGCAAGACGAATCTGTTTTAAGGCCTCCTGTATATTTTTTTCATTTAACCTTCCCCGGCCCCGTAATTCTTTAAATGCCCTGCTTAGCTTTTCAGTTAATAATTCAAACATATTTGAAAATCCTAACCCGGGCAAGCCGGGATTGTCCAAATGCCCTGGCCCAGACACGCTTTCCAGATGGCGGACAGGTCTGACACGCAAGTATTAGTTATAAGAGCAAGCTCTGATATCAATATCAAAGCAGGGTTTTATCACTGCTATGTCGCGCTCACGGAGGCGTAGGCCAGGGCGGCCCTTTTGAGCTCAAATTTAGCAAGTTCTCAATAAGTTGGGGTATATTCTATTTGCTGCTAATCACTGGATTCTTGCTTTCACAGGAATGACAAACACTCACACTCAATTGTCATTCCGGCCTGTCTGCCGTGCCTGCACAGGCAGGCGGAGTCGCGAATCCATAGCTATTACCGGAATTTTTTGAGACGTTACCAACTTTAGTCATAATGTACTAAAAATTTTACTCTTTTTATACTATTGCTTTTTCATATCTATGTCAACAAAATCCTTTTC
>QMLT01000216.1 GCA_003646875.1 Deltaproteobacteria bacterium | reverse complement strand
CCACAAAATTGAATGGTAGTGCCAACAACAATCTAAGGGGTTATAACGCCTTGTTTTAACTGTATATTATTTTTTCCACTGTAGAAGATCTGTTAAAGTAATTTATAATACCATAAATAATGTGAAAATATCGGTATAGATACAGCAGGAATAATCAACATGTATAAAGTTGGTATAATAGGTGCGGGCATTGGAGGGTCTTACCTCTCCTATCGGTTGAGCAAAGAGGGGATAGATACGATAGTTTTTGATTTTCGAGCCCCTCATGAGAAAATCTGCGGAGGAGGAGTTACTTATAAGACAATTGCAAAGTTTCCAATTCTCAGCAAACTTTCTATTGACAGGAAGGAAATCTGGAAAGCTACCCTCATTTCCCCGAAAGAAAAAAAAGTAACAATAAACCTTGAAAAACCATTGACAATGTTTAATCGAAGAGATCTGGATTACTCTTTTCTTAACAAAGCTGTTGATTTGGGCGCTCATTTTAAGAAAGAAAAGGTTCAATCCTTTGCGCGTGAAGGTAATTCCTGGAGGATTTTTACAAATACATGTGATTATAAAGCCGAGATTTTAGTTGGAGCAGATGGGGCCTTAAGTAGAACAAGAAGGAAACTGAATGTAGCGCTTAGAAAAGAGCATGCCTTTTTTGCCCTTGAGTGTTTTTTAAAGATAAAAAGAGATGTTGTTATATTTAAGTTCTTTCCCGATATTCAAGGATACCTGTGGGCATTTCCTCGAATCAATAATCTTGCTGTTGGCATAGTCTCAAATTATTCCAGAAAAACGGATGTTAAGGATATAGAAAAAAGGCTTCTCCGTTTTATCGAGAGATATTATCCTGAGCAGACGAAAGAAATCTCTTTAAAAGGCGCCTACATCCCACTTTTTTGTGCGGACGATAGCAAGAATATCAGTATTTGCGACAATAATTGGGCCTTAATTGGAGATGCTGCTACATTTGTAGATCCAGTGAGTGGCGAAGGGATCTATTATGCCATATATTCAGCTGAGATCTTGTCACAATGTATACAAGAAAAGGAATTAGCCCTTTATCAGCCACTATGCATGAAACATTTTGGTCAAAACTTGAGCAGGGCCCTTCAGGGTCTTAAATGTTTTTACCAGCCTGAGTTTATAGAGGTTATCGTTCAAATGGCTAAAGAGAGCCTATTCATGCGCCGAATTGTATCAGATATGATGTCTGGCAGTTTAGATTATTTAAGCTGGAAAGAGGAATTGAGAAAGGGATTATATAAGATAATGAGTGACTTTATTTTCAATCCCGACCTGGCAAGTAAGTGCGAAGTGCTAACTAACCAACCTTTTTAAGCTGTCCCCAAAGCATTATAGGCCTTTATCTGGAAACAAGACTTCATGACTTTTAGGGCCACAGTTAAACAGAAGGTCAAAGGCAGAGAGATTATGGATAAATGCACCCCAGAGATGGGGATACACAGGGGATGGAGGTGTAAAAAAATCTAACGCTATCCCTGCGCGAGAAAATAAATCTTTATCCAGAGATTTTTCTGCACTCTTCTGGGCCAGATATTCAGATGCGCCCATTTTCCTGCAGATTTTAATCAGCAGCTCATTCCCTTTCCCTTTAACGCCTAAATCCGACTGCAGAGCCAGAGGCGTAGGAATCATCAGATGTTTTTTCAGATAATGGATTATAGTCATATTTAGATCAATTAATTTTTCAAATCTGTCTGAAAAAATCTCACCCACAAAACCTAAATGCTCTTGAAAATATGGGGCATTGGCATAGGATATTGTTAAACTTGCTATGTGTTTTTTTCTCCAGTTCCCCTCAGGGCATATCCTTACCTCGTTGATTCTTTGTAGCCCCAGCCCCTTTCTCCATACTGGGATAGTAATCCATAGAGTTCCCTGGTCGTTTTTAAAGCGATTTCTGGTTATCCAGGTTGTTCTCTGAGGGAATTGGACGTTGTCCAAAACAATCATCCTGTCGGAAAGATAAGCCTTTGCGAAGAATGCAGAAAATGGAGCAAAAAATGGTTGGTAGGTGGATATGATCATTTTCCCATTTTTACTTTACGCTTTAATAAGAGATTGAATTTTGGCAAATTCATCAGGTGTATTGATATTGAGGAAAGCCTTGCTCGGGCAACAAAATTTTCTGATCTCCTCCTCTCTAACATATCTGACTGGTATGTAGTCATAAAATAGTCTGACCTGGTAGTGGTGAGACTCAATAAGGCGCCTGATAGGTTTCATACATGATTTAGTGTAAATAGCATGGAGAGGTTCTACCTCGCTTGCCACTAATGGAACCACGGCTGCATATCTATCTTTATTTATATCAACCATATAACGAACTAATTGCCTGTTGATACGTGGCATATCACAGGCAACAAAGAATCCAGCCCGGTCAGACATGCACATTAATCCTGTATATATTCCTCCTAACGGTCCCAATCCTTTAGCATAGTCCTCAAAGATTGGTATTTCAAGGTATTCATACTTTTTCTTCTCATTTGTGATCAGGATAACACGTTTAAAGATAGTTTTCATTTCTTGTATTATACTGTCGATCAATCGGGCGCTACCTATTTTCAGAAAGGCCTTATTTTTGCCATATCGCTTGCTGGATCCGCCAGCGAGTATTACCCCTGTGAGGTGGTCGTAAAGTTTATTGTGCTCAGATTTTTCCTTCATGATCACCATATTGCTCCTTATTAATTCGTGTTTATACACAAATGCCTTTTATTCGTCAAAGCACAAAGGTAGATGAGATTTTTTATGAGAAACAAGGATTATATGCTCAATTTTGGCAAATTTGATGGTCTTGGAAAAAGGCTTCTCAGCTTGTCATTTCGAGTGAAACGAGAAATCTTTAAAACGTAACATACTGAAAAAACAAGATTTCTCCCTGTGGTCGAAATGACATATTAGTCGAATTTGACTTGTCACGCATTCATCAAATTTAGAAAATTTAAGATAACATATTGACATAAAAGGTATTTTATGTCATATAGAAAAAGATTTTTAATTAATCTGAGGACATAAAGAGATAGAGAAGGAATTGAGCAGAGACGATCTAATACATTTAGAAGGAGTGGTCACACGGATGTTAGGCGGGGGAACCATGGAAATTCAGTGTGATAAAGGGGTTAAGATTACTGGCGTACTTTCCGGCCGAATGAAAAAGAATAAGATCAAGGTAATAATTGGGGACAGAGTTCAGATTAGTGTTTCCCCTTACGATACTGCGCATGGATTAATTACCTACCGCCTGAAATAAAATACACACTTTTTTAGAAACACCCTGTTTTTTTCGCCTAAAAAGCAAACCCTTTTCATCACAAAGAAAATCCAAGGGCTTTTTAGCCGCTCGCCTGCAATATCAATCTTCTGTGCCTTTTTCTGTTGTCAAAATCTATAAAGACAATCTGTTGCCAGGTACCTGTTAGAGGCTTGTTGGCCATAAAGGGTATTGTGAGAGAGGTCTTACATATCGCTGATCTAACATGAGAAAAGCCGTTTCCATCTCCCCACCTTAGATTATGCCTGTATTCTATTGTTTGAGGGATGAGCCTTTCAAAGGCATCTTTCAAATCATCAATAGCCCCTGATTCGAATTCAATAGTTGTCACCCCACCGGTGGAGCCAGGGACAAATATGATAACAGAGCCTTCGGAGAAAGGTAATTTCTTTACAAAGTCATTCACAAGCGATGTGATATCATGAATATCATTAAATCCTTTTGTCTCGATTTCAATATCTTTGGTAACAACTGCCATAATAGTATCTCCTGTAATTTAAATGTCTTAGAATTCCTATAACCAATTGAAATAAGCGAACTTTTACTGAAAATTAGTCTACACTACCAGCATGGAATGATGGAGTGTTGGAATATTGGGCGCTAAAAACGGAATAGATCGTTTTCACATTTGTTCTCTCTCCTCGAACACCATAAACCCACTACTCCATTATCACAACTTTTTCCCGCATAGCGGAATGAGCGAAGCGAACTAAGCCTTTTCCTTTTTCAAGATAAGAAGACATCTCTTCCCCGGTGTTTCTGGAAGACTGTAGAGGACTTTATTGCTAATATTGAGATGTAATTCCTTCATTAATTGTTCACTTTCTTCAATTTCCCGGTCAACGTTTGATCCTTTAAAGGCAACCAGAAGGCCACCTGCTTCAAGATAAGAAGAACAGATGGTGAGCGTTTTTTTTAGATG
>QMLT01000215.1 GCA_003646875.1 Deltaproteobacteria bacterium | reverse complement strand
ATAAAGATCACTATCGCCAGACGGCAGGCAGTAAGGGCAGTCTTCATCATAGGAGAGTCAGCAATGCCTGCGGCAACAAACGCATCTGGAGCCATCGGTGGTGTAATTCCAACAATCGTGCCCAAGTAAAATACAAAAAGATGTGCAGCAAGAGGATAAACACCCATTCTTATAAGGGCTGGCACGACTAAAATTGCTAAGATAATATAGGCAGCAACAGGGGGCACACCCATTCCCAGAATAATGGATGCAACCATAGTCATCAAGAGAAGTATAAAAAGGCTCCCATGTGAAAGTTCAATCAAGATAGAAGACATCATGAGGCCTAAGCCAGTGAGGGTAATCATACCAACAACAATCCCTCCGAGAGACAAAATAGCTACCACCGGAGCGGCTGTTAATGCTCCTTTTTCAAGGCCTGTTAGAATCTTTGACAGAGACATCCGAGTTTTTTTTCGCATCATAGCTATCAAAGGGATACTGATGTTTGCCCATAGGGCCGCCCTGGTAACAGAACTCCTCTCAATGCCCAGAAAATAGATCAACACGAGAAGGGGGATAAAAAAATGCCATCCCTCCTTGAGTGTTTTTCTCAGAGGAGGGATTTCTTCCTGTTTAAGGCCGACGAGTCCTATCTTTTGCGCCTCGATGTCAACCATTAAAAAGAGCCCGAGATAATAGAGAACAGCCATCAATATGGAGGCCTTTATGATAACAAGGTAGTTGACACCCAGAATCTCCATCATAATGAACACAGCGCTCCCCATAATAGGTGGCATCAGCAGACCACCGGCGCTGGAAACTGTTTCGACTGCGCCTGCAAAATAAGGTGGATACCCTGACCTTTTCATAAGTGGAATAGTGATCTGCCCTGTCCCAGCCACATTAGCAGTGCCGCTTCCGGAGAGCATGCCAAACAGAGAGCTTGCCACTATAGCAATCTTTGCAGGCCCGCCCCGAAATCTACCACAAATGCCATATGCAAAATTTATAAAAAACTCCCCGCCACCTGCCTCCCTGAGCAAGGCACCAAAAAGGATAAACAAAAAAATAAAGGTTGCTGAAATTCCTGCAAGCATTCCAAAAACACCATCCGCTGTGATGAACATGGTATCTATTATACGGTCGGTCCCATAATTTTTATGCGCAAAAAGGCCAGGCATAATCTCCCCAAAACGGGCATAAAGGAGAATAAGGACAGCAACTGAGGGAAAGGCCCAGCCCAGTGCCCTTCTTGTGCCCTCAATTAAAAGGATTATGAAAATGCCTCCCATAATGAGTTCATGTAACGGAGGCTCCAGCCCCATGGCTCCCATCTTCCTGAACCAATTAAACATAACATACACACCACAGATCAGGATAATAGATGCATTGCTAACGCTTTCGATGCTCAATCGGTCCTTTCTGCTCCTTTTGCTTATTGGGTAGACAAGAAATATCAAAATAAATCCCAGAGTAACGTGGGGAACCCTCTGGTTCATGGCCGTAAATTGGAAATAACCAGTATAGAGCTGGAACAGACTCATTCCGATAGCAATCCATCTTACCAATTGAGCGGACCATCCTTTGAGCTGTCTCTGTCTTGCGCTGACTGTACTCGATTTTTTCGATTGTATTGACTCTTTGTCCATAACTCAGCTTATTGGCATAATCAAAGGGCATAGAGAAAAATCTCTATGCCCTCTATTCAACAAATCACCTTATTGATACTGGGCCCTTTTATCCCAGATACCCCTTTCCTTGTAATACTTTATAGCACCCGGATGATATCCTACCGGTACGGACTTTGAGCCCCTGAAGGCATTTTCAACCGTATACTTTTTTGCCATGGGATGTATGGCATTTCTTTCCTCTGAATTATCATAAACGGCCTTTATTATCTTGTATACAATATCTTCAGGCAAATCAGTTCTGCAGAGCCACATCTGGGGAAGTGCATAGGTATGAATATCCTTATCAATCCCTTTATAAGTCCCAGCCGGAAAAACTAAGGGTGTCACATTGGGATATTTGGCCTGCAATTTTTTTAACACTTCCGGCTCTATCTCTAAAAGACGGATAGGAATATCTCTGGCCAATTCCATGACAGCGGCAATAGGATATCCTGCCGCAATGAGGCCTGCATCAATGGTATTATCCCTTATTCCCCTTGTTATCTCATGAAAGGCGATATACTTTGGTTTTATATCCTTAAAGGTTATCCCCCACCCTGCAGCCAAATGTTTCTTTGACCAGATATTCAGGGTAGCGCTTCCAGCCGGTCCTACACCGATCACCTTCCCTTTAAAGTCATAACAGGATTTAATCGGAGAGTCCTTTCGTACAATCCAATGGGTATCGCTTGTATGACCCACGGCAACCAGTCTCAGTTTGTCTACATCCATACCCTGGCTTTTCAAGCCAGCCACAGTTCCCATGCTGGCCAAACCCATATCCATCTTACCCCTGATTAGATATCGAGCATTTTCTGTGGAGGCCGCCGTTGACTCTGCCGTGACTCTTACTCCTGGAACATTCTTATTGATGATCGCCGCAAAACCGGCTCCGAGAAAGTAATAGGTCCCTGCGGGGCTTCCTGTGCCAAAAGATAAGAATTTAACAGCGCCAGCATTTCCTGGTGCAAAAATAATGATAGAAACTGCAAAAATTATTGCCGTCAAAAAAGAATAACTTTTTAATCTCATCTTCTAATCCTCCTTTCTTCTAAAGGTTCTAAAGTTCTTCCACCTTTACAGTAAGACTATCGGGAACTCTGTCAAAATACATAGGAAAGGTCCTCACCTTCTCCGCCCCTGGCTTTATAACAGGAGGCTTTCCTTTTCTGGGATAAAACCCCCCGGAAGAAACACCATCTGGCAGGAAAATACTTACTCTGTAACGCTTGTCTTTGTCAGAAATATTTTTGATCCCAACTTTAACATGAAATTTTGGTCCCCCGCTAAACTTTGACTTCTTCATAAAATATTTGAGGGTAGTAATTTCTGCGGAAGGACAAACCTTCAATGTTGCAACAGGGCCCTCGCCTTTCTTTGGCGCAGTTGCACACCCTGAAATCAGCACAAATCCAACAGATACTGCTACTGCCAAAATGATCACTGAAAATAAAGAATTAAGCTTAAATCTCTCCATCTTTCTTCCTCCCTTCTTTTTATTTATAATTTCTCTCATCGAGAGATTACATCAAACCTTAGCCTTAAAGATGCACTATAAAATTTAATCGTTCACCTCCTTTCTGTCTTGATTTATTGTAACTACCCCGGTATCTTGCCACAAAGACATCAAGACACCAAGACTATAGAATTATTCTTTAGTATAGCTCTGTTATTCAATTTATATTTATCTCCTCTTTGTGTCTTTGTGCCTTGGTGGCTGAATAGTTACGATTTTTCGACGCCACACTTTACACGTAATCAAAGATTTCACTTATATCTTTTTTCTTCTCCAGATTGCTTATAAAATCTGTAATAATCTCACCATTTTTAATCAGAGACGATTTATGAGAGTATTCAAGGCACTTTTTAAATTTTTCCGCACACTCATTAAAGGTCATAGGCCTCAAAGGACTGCCTTTCAGTGTATCAACCTTAAAGGAAATACTCTCCCCTTGTAACATCCTGATTGTCATGTTTGCGGAAGAAATATCATTGGTAGATAGTTCAGGATCTATCAAGACCTTAATCTTTTTAGCAAGCGCCAATATAGAGGATTCTTTTTTGACTGTATCTGAGACAAAATCATCTATGAAAACATCCCCTTTCTTTAATGCTACTGCTACAGTATATGGTATACTAAACTGGGCGTCAACCTGAGGATTAGACCTGATTGTAAACGGGCCACCAACCATATCAGAAACCATTTTTGATACATAGACTATAACTTCAGCAATACCTTTCACATCTATATCGTGAGAGTTATACAATTCCAGGGCAGCGTCTATAGAGGCATGGGTCATGCGACAGCAGGGATATGGCTTGATACTCAAATCCATTACACCAAAGTGTTCGCCAAGGTTTTCGACTACATTTTCTTCTTTAACTTTCCCCCCTTCATATAGTTTAAAGAAGCCATACTCACCTTCAAATATATTTGTGGCGCCTGTAACACCTTGGGAGGCCAGAGCAGCGCTTAAAACTGCACTCCGCGCCGAAAAACCAGGCTGCATTCTTTTTACTAATCCTCCATCAACAAGGCACTGGGCATTACCCGCAGTCTGGCT
>QMLT01000214.1 GCA_003646875.1 Deltaproteobacteria bacterium | reverse complement strand
TCTCAACATTTTGATTTTTTAAAGACAAAGGCCTTGCCGGAGATAATGAATAGTAAAGTATCTTCAGGGGATAATAACTTAAGTTTCTGGAGCGCAGGATGTTCTTCAGGCGAAGAGGCATATAGCATTGCTATAGCTATTAATGAAGCCATTGGTAATATGAATAAATGGCGGATTAAGATCCTGGCAACTGATCTGTCAACAAAGGTCTTATCAAAAGCCAGCGCTGGAATATATGAGAAAAAAAAGATAGATAGCATACCCTATGAATTAAGAAAAAGATATTTCCAGAAAGGTTATAATAGATGGAAGGGGTATTTCAGGGTAAAACAGGGGATCAGAAAAAAGATAAGCTTCGAGAGACTGAATTTTAAGGAGGAATTTCATTTTAAGGCGCCTTTCGATGTTATCTTTTGCCGCAATGTTATGATTTATTTTGATAATCCCGCAAAGGAGGCACTGGTAGGAAAATTTTTCCGGAATCTTTCCAACGGAGGGTATCTTTTTATAGGTCATGCAGAAAGTTTTACCGGGCTAAAACATCCCTTCAAGTATATTCAACCAAGTGTGTACCAAAAGATTTAGGGATTGCGAATTGAAAATTGAAGATTGACAATTGCAAATTTTCAATAGTCAATCGAAAATCATCAATCAAAATGACCAATGACAAATAACTCACTAAAAGAACTAACTCAACTCATTGATTCTCTCGCCCTAAACACTGTCATGCTGGATCCGGAAGATGTGCCAGGTCTCGGCGGGGCCCTAAAATCTCTGGAATCTATAGAGATATTCACCAGAGACCTAAAAGAGAAATCCTTGATATCTATAATAGGGCCGATGAAAGGGTATATTGAAAAGCTTATTTTAAGAGAGAAATCTGACCTATCCCCTTTCGAGGCAGGCATTTCTCAACTACAGGAAATATGTAGAGATCTAATCAATGGGAAGGCCTTTAGTAAAGATATATCATCACTTCTAACAAGTCTTGGTTATATGGTTCAGGATTCAGAGGCTCAGGGTCTGGAAGGATCTGAAGCAGAAGATGCAGCGGATGAGACCAGTCAAAGCGAAAGGGAGAAAGAAACACCTGAAGAAGCGCCCTCTATAATAGGCGATGAGGACAAAGAGATTATTGCTGATTTTGTAGCCGAGTCCTTAGAAAATCTTTCAACGATTGAAGTTAAATTGATGGATCTTGAGCAAGATCCTTCTGACCTTGACACGATAAATGCCGTATTTAGACCTTTTCATACGGTTAAAGGTGTTTCCGGCTTCCTCAATTTTAATAAGATTAATAAGCTGGCCCATATATCGGAAAACCTTTTAGATAAGGCCAGGAATGGAGAGCTTTCTATAGAAGGAGAAGTAATAGACGTTATACTGGAGAGCGTGGATATCTTAAAGAAGATGATTGAAAATGTGCAAGCCACTCTTGACACAGGGACTCCTCTCGAAGGGGATATAGATACGGGCCAACTTATTGTCAGGATTGAACATTTTCTTACTCGATCTGTAGGGGAGGATAAAAAACTCCTGGGCGAGATACTCGTTGATAAAGGGGCGATTTCTGAAACAGATCTGAAAGATGCCCTCGATGTTCAAAAGAAAAAAGATGGCAAAAAGCTTGGAGAGATACTCCTTGAAAAGAAAAAGGTTGAGACAAAAGAGGTGGTTTCCGCCCTCAGGGAACAGAAAAAATCCGGCCAGCCTGCTGCTCTCCATGTGAAGGTAGATGCAGGAAAGCTTGATAATATAGTGGATATGGTTGGAGAACTGGCAATTGCGCAATCAATGCTCAGGCAAAATGAACTGATCATGACGAGCAAGGACAGGAAGCTGGATCAAATAAGCAATCAGTTAAATATGATTACTTCCGCCTTACAGAAGACCGCGATGTCGCTTAGAATGGTGCCTATAAAGAACACCTTTCAAAAGATGTTACGGCTTGTAAGAGACCAGGCAAAGAAGGCAGGCAAGGAGGTCCAGCTTGTTATGTCAGGTGAGGATACGGAGATAGACAGGAATATGGTAGAAGAGATATATGAACCAATGGTTCATATCATCAGGAATTCAATTGATCATGGTCTGGAGCTGCCGCAAGAGAGGGAGGCTGCAAATAAACCAAAACAGGGTTATATATATTTAAGGGCATATCACAAGGGAGGGGATATTGTTATAGAAATCGAGGATGATGGTCAGGGATTGAATAGAGAAAAGATTCGGAAAAAGGCTATATCCAGCGGTCTTATTAAGGAAGGAGAGAAATTGACTGAAGGGGAGATCAATAACCTTATATTTCATCCAGGTTTCTCTACAGCGGAAAAAATAACTGATGTATCAGGCCGGGGTGTAGGCATGGATGTAGTAAAAAACAAGATAATTGAAAAACTAAGGGGAAGGGTTGAGATACAATCAAGTCCGGGTAAAGGCACAACGGTTTTTATCCGCTTGCCCCTCACCCTGGCGATAATTAATGGGATGGTTGTAAGGGTGAATAGCGAGAAATATATTATTCCCACCCTTGCCGTGCAGGAGTCTTTCAGGCCCAAAAAAACTGAATGCCACACAGTGAAGAGAAAGGGAGAGGTGATAATGTTCCGGGATAGTTTAGTTCCTTTAATCCGGCTTGATCAATTGCTAGGACTCAATGGAAACGACTCTTCAGGTGAGATGGATAAAGCGCCATGGGAAAAACTGGTGGTAGTTGTGGAAAACCAGGAAAGAAGAAGATGCCTGCTTGTAGATGAATTGCTGGGCCAGGAAGAGGTGGTTATTAAAAGCCTGGGTAAAGGGCTTACGGATGTAAAAGGTATAGCGGGTGGCGCCATTATGGGAGATGGCAGGGTTGGTCTTATTCTGGATATCGCTGGAATTTTTGATATAGCCGCAGAGGTTTAATGATGTATATTATTGTTGGTGTAGCAGATATGAAGGTGAGTGATGATCCAGGGTCTGTTCTGATTACATATTCTCTCGGCTCCTGTATAGGTGTTGCTATATATGACCCCGCGGCAAAAGTGGGGGGCTTGCTCCATTATATGTTACCAGAATCCAGTCTTGATGGGATCAAGGCCAAAAAAAATCCTTATATGTTTGGAGATACCGGGATCCCCCTTCTTTTTAAAGAGTCATATAAACTTGGGGCGAAAAAAAACCGGCTTAAGGTCTTAGTGGCTGGAGGCGCTCAGATACTCGATCAGAAAGGACTATTTAATATTGGCAAGAGGAACCATACCCTTCTGAGGAAGATGTTTTGGAAAAATAATGTCATGACTGATTTTGAGGATGTGGGCGGTAATGTCAATAGGACCCTAAAGCTGGAAATAGAAAGCGGTCAAGCATGGTTAAAGACAGAAGGGGTAGGGGAGAAGAAGATATGGGGAAAATAGAGAGAATAATTGAAGAAATCAATGAATTAAGGCCAGTTTCCGAAATAGGCAACAGAGTTATAGAGATTACATCTAATCCTAACAGCTCCCTGGCCGAGCTTCTGGATGTTATCAAGTATGATCAAGGTATGACAGCAAATCTTCTAAGGATATGCAATTCCGCTTATTTCGGTCTAAAAAACAAAATAGTATCAATCAAACAGGCGGTGGCTTACTTAGGTTTAAATAAGGTAGCCAGTCTGGTTGTGTTGGGACATAGCGCTGATAATTTTAAGAAGGCTCAGGTCGGTTACGATCTTAATGAAGGTGAGCTATGGAGATATTCAGTCTCTTCTGCCCTCATAGCTGAGGACTTAGCTGAAACAAAACGCCTCGAGAACATTTCCCTTATATTTACCTCCGCCCTTTTAAAAGATATAGGAAAAGTCATATTGAGCGCTTACGTAAAAGACTCCTTTGAAGATATCAATAAGGCAGTGCAAGATAGGGGCCTTACATTTGTAGATGCTGAAAAAGAGGTAATCGGAATTGACCATGCCGAATTAGGGGCAAGGGTGGCTGAAAAGTGGAATTTCAATCCTGCTATGGTGGATATAATCAGAAATCATCACGATCCTGATAAGGCCCCTCCTGATGATATATCTATTCCGATTGTTTATCTCGCTGATTCCATTTGCATGATGATAGGCATTGGCGTGGGCTCTGACGGTCTTGCCTACAGGTATCATCAGGATATTGTGGATCGATTAAATTTCTCTGATATCGATCTCCAGAAAACTATAGCTAATTTTTGGGTAAAGATTAAGGCTGTTGAGGAATTGATCAGTTTATCAAAAGGAGAT
>QMLT01000213.1 GCA_003646875.1 Deltaproteobacteria bacterium | reverse complement strand
GCCATGGACATCCCACGACTCCATTTATGGCTGCAAATCTCACGGATCATGTGTGGAGCATGGGTGAATTATTGAACTTTAAGAACACTGAGAAAGCTTACAGTTAAACTGGACAACCACCAATTTTCCATTAGGCCTATGATATGACTGTTTATAGAAAGGACATTATCAAATTTTGCTCTCAACGAGGCTTCTTCTTCGGCTATTATAGATAATATCCTATCCTTTATAGACTTTGAAATTGACAGGGTCTCACAAGGCCTTGGCCTACCCACTTTACTTTTCAACGAAGCCAATTCCTCTATATCGGCACCCGGAGAAAATGTATTCAACTGCCCATCATTAGAAAGAGAAAACCCTTTGTAGAAGGTCTTCTTCTTTCCTTCCTCAAAATTTACAACAAACATGCATCGGACTGAGAGCTCAGATGACTTTACCTCTCCAGGCCAATTTCCAGTTACTTCTCCTGAGAAAAGTGGACTCCTGAGATGTTCTATAAGGGCATCAACCAATGGATGACCAAGTCCCATCAATTCGGCATTCCGTTTTCTCATTGCCAGCTTTCTATCAAATACTATGTTTTCATAGCGAGGGGAAACATTTGAATATTGGTGTAAGGTTTTGGGAGCTTCAATGTGAGTAACATCACCTTGAGGTATAAATGCCCCTCCTAATCGAAGTATCCCTTTTTCAACAAAAAGCTTAAGGTCATCAAGGGTGAAAGGGCCTTTTATTTTTTTATATCGACCGAAATTAAATGACTCCAAATCCTGTGCAAGTTGCCGCAATGCTTCGCTTGCCTGTCGTGCCTTTTCAATTGCCTCAACTATTTCCAGCTCTGTTCTCTGGTAATCTCTATCTATCAATGCCTTTTTATACAGATCTTGATACCTTGGAGAAGAGCCCAAAAAACCAAGAATCTCGGATCTGAAATCTTCTATAACTTGTCCAGTAACTTCATCGACCTTTCCAATGGTTTTAGCTATGCCTAAAAGTTTTTCTTCAAGCAGGCCATAGATTCTCTCTTCCACAGTATCTTCTGCAACCAGATTGTAAACCTGGGCGGTGTCAGTTTGGCCATATCTATGGATTCGCCCAATCCTCTGCTCAACTGCCATAGGATTCCAGGGAAGGTCATAATTGAAAAGGATATGACAGATCTGAAGATTGATTCCCTCGCCACCGGCTGATGTGCTGACCAAGAACTGGGCACCTTCTGGCTCCCAGAAGGCCTCAACAGCGGCGATCTTATCATCAAGCGGCCCTCCTTTAATTACGGCTATTTTGCTTTCACCATATAGCTTGCCGAGTTCCATTTTTAAAAATTCCAGTGTTTCCCTATATTGTGTGAATACCACTATCTTCTCATCTCGTGAGAGTCTTTTTACCTGCTCTATTGCCCTTATCAAGGTATCAAATTTACGATCAGGTCCAACTGGCGCAACCTTAATAAGCTCCCGAACCTTCTGAGGCTCATTAGGAATCACAGCCTCAGAATAGATTGCATCTTCTGCCTCTTCCTCCATATCAAGGGCCCAGGAGGTAGTCTCCTCTCCAATGTAACCTTTCCTTGCAAGCCTCTGTCTTACCTTGGCAATATAAGCGTCAGCTTCGGCCATCTGCCCTGAAGACAATGGGATGGAGGCAATATCTATGGCCAACCTTCTCATTTCCTCCTGAAGTTTAAAGAGCTTCTCTGCTATGCCAGGTGCGTGTATTTTTTGAGCTTTTCTCTCCAAAGCCATGTATTCCCGAGCCAATAGAACAAGAAGCCTACGTCTGAGGGCTTGCCTAATAGCCCTTGGACTTGAGGACATCATCTTCTGGAAAGTGGCCATAACAAAGCCTACTGCCCTTTGTTTGCTTGTAGTTTTACTCTGCCCTATTCCGGCAACTCCATATCCTTCCCGGAGGTATTCGGTCAACTGGTCGTAGAACCACCGCTCTCGCGCCGCTAAAGGGAATGTTTGCGTATATACCTGGCGCCTCATAAAGATGGGGTTTCCATCTGCATCAGTAGCTTCGCGCTTTGTCCTGCGAAACATAACCCGATTCAGAAGGCCCCTGTGATCGCTCATAACATCTGGTGATTCAAATAGCTGATCATCGAGAAGTTGGATCAGTGACCAGAATTGATATCCATCCCCTTGATGAGGTGTTGCTGTTAGAAAGAGCATATCACGGGTATAAGTCCTAAGAGCTTCTGCCAGGCGATAGTTTTGAGTCAGTTGCACCTTCTTACCATACTTCTTTCTACTTAGATGGTGGGCCTCGTCTATAACAATGAGGTCCCATTTAGGTGCTCTCCTGAGCCGTTCTATTCTCCTCAATTGTTTTATGGTATCAATAGAGGCAATTACCCGGTTATGTGTTTCCCAGGATAGATGAGTAACATCAGAAAAATCGGTACCAAGGATATCAAAATGAAGCCTGAAGCATTCTATGAGTTCCTGTTGCCAGTTTCGGGTTAGTCCTGCCGGGCAAACAATAAGGATCCTCTCCGCATCCTTTCTGGCAAATAGTTCTCTTATAATGAGACCAGTTTCTATGGTCTTGCCAAGGCCCACTTCATCAGCTATGAGGAATCTCCGTCTCTGGTATTCTATAATGTCACGGGTAAGAAGTATTTGATGGGGCAAAAGATCTGTTCTGGAATTGGAGAGTTCTCCCCCTACATTAAAGAGTGGTAGTTGGTAAGCAAGTTGTTTCAGGAAAAAATCTAAGGGAGAATCAAGATCTCCAGATGAAAGTCGTTCAAATAGATCTGGCGCTGGTTTAAGACGATTAATGGGTACTGTTTCCAGTCGGCGGCCATCAACCCTGTCAAATAACACATCGACCTGGTAAACGCCCCCTGACTCACGTATTCTTAATACCTCGCCTGCCCCCAGCTCTTCGAGCCCATAAACCAGGACCCTTTCATTTTCTTTTATATCGTCTATTTTCTCTTCATCCATTGCTCAAATGGAAGTTAGTCTTATAAAATGGGTTGTCGTTTGCATCAGTTTGTCTTATGGGCAATCCAAAAATGTGACCAATGGGAAGCCTCGTATTCCTATATTCAATCCAGAGGGTATCTCCTCTTATGAGTTTTCCCTGAAAGATAAACTGAACCTCTATAAGTCTTCTTTCCAGATCCTGTGCCCCTTTTCTTAGTAATCTTCGTATCTTAAGAGCCATCTCTTCATGGTTGGGCCTTGCCGCAAATAGCACATCCTCCAAGCCCCTCACCTGTAATCTATGAAACTTCGGGAAAGGAAGGGAATCTTGCCTTAACTCCCGCAAGAAGTCCAGAAGACCTATATCATTTTCGTAAGGAGCAATTCCTTTCGGCTTGGAATCGCTCAGATTTATTATTTCTACCAGTTGATATCCGGGCATTTCATTACCTCGTGCTAAAGAGAGAACCTATGTCTATTAAACCCAGAATTTTCTTCAGACTTGAGGTAAAACCTTTATTCCTGGACATTAAATATTCACAGGCTGCCCTGAGCCTGGGCGTCTCTCCCCTGAAACGCTCAAGCCACGGAACAATATTCTCTCCACCCTCCGCAAGCGCCATTAGGAGGTGGACATAATCGATGAAATAAACCTTATTTTTTGTCTTGGGAAGGTTTAGTTCACCAAATAGAGTTTGCTGTTCTTGCTTGGGCGGATTGAATTTTTCAAGAAGTGCATGGAAGCGCTCAGAAGGCTGCTTTACCTCATAAGATCTTCCCCTGCCAGCTCGTCCTTTTATCATGATGCCAGCTTTAATTAAAGAATCTGGTTCCAGGATACCACGTGTAGCTTTATGGACATCGTCGCTTTTAACCTCTTTACGATCACAGAGACAGGTTAGATATACATAGGATTCAGGATCAATATCAGCAAGCTCTGAAGGCAAAGGTTCCTCTGTCGTGACAAGCTGATCCACCATCATTCGGATTTCTTCCAGAGCATCTTTGAGCTTTACTTCATTTCCTTCATGGTCAACAACCGCTCCATAGTGTCGGCTATAAAGCTCCAGACATTTCCCGATGAGAATAATGTTTACATCGGCAGGTGATAGCGGTTCATTGCCATATCTTCCTGCTTCGATGGCTTTAATCTCTTCCCGGGCTTTACGACGGATTTCCTGGCGGATGCCAGCCCAGGAACGATTTTGAGTTTTTTGTCCTTCTAATTTTCTACGACAAATATGTATTAAGTCATAGGCGGCTAGCTTTGGTATAAAACCGTACACCCCTTACAGG
>QMLT01000212.1 GCA_003646875.1 Deltaproteobacteria bacterium | reverse complement strand
TTCGTCCTTGAGGATCAGGTTCCCAACGCCAAGTATAATTACATTTTTCTGTGGCATCTTGCTATCTCAATAAAATATCCCTGTAACTTCTCAATAAGTTGGGGTATCTGTCGGGCAATAAGGCACAACAAGGCCTACATAAAGTCAGGGAGCATTTTTAGGCTGCTGCCCCAACTTATTGAGTTACATATCCCTTACGGATACGTTTGCATAAGGGATATGATCAAAACCATTTCTTTCAATGCTCCCTCAGGCAAGGTTAGCAAGCCTTAAAATATCGGGAACCTTTTTCTCCCAACCAATTGCCATTATGTGGACTCCCTGGCTGAGATCCTTGAGATCTCTCATAAGCTGCGCAGCGATCTCCAACCCGGTTGCTACCTTGTCTTTTGCCCTGGCCATATCGTCGATCATGTGCTCAGGCACAAATACGCCCGATACATTCTTATTCATATATCGTGCCATACCAGCGGACTTCAGAGGAATAACCCCTGCCAGAACAGGAACCTTGAACTGTACTGCACGTTTCATAAACCTTTCAAAAACCTCAACATCGTAAACTGCCTGCGTCTGGAAAAACCGTGCCCCCACGCTGATCTTTTTCTCCATCATCGTAAGCTGGAGCTCGAATGATTCGTCTGTATCGGACACTGGTTTCACCACTGCTCCAACAAAGAGATCGGTCTTCCCTTGAAGTTCATTACCGGCCAGATCGTATCCTTCATTCATTCGATTAATTGTCCAGATCAATTGCTCTGAGTCCAGGTCATAAACGTCCCTGGCATCGATATGATCTCCCAGGGTAGGATAATCGCCTGAAATAACCAGCACGTTGTTGATTCCAAGAACAGAGGCGCTTAGTAGATCAGATTGTAGGGCGATCCTGTTTCTATCACGGCAGGTCATCTGAAAAACGGGATCCAAGCCCTTTTCTACAAGTATGGAGCAGGCTGCAAGTGAGCCAAGCCTCATGACCGCGCTCTGCTGATCGGTTACATTTACTCCGTCCACTTTTCCATTAAGGATTTCTGCCAGCTCCATAATCTCCGATATGTCTGTCCCCTTTAAGGGACCGACCTCAGTTGTAACAGCAAATTTACCGCCATCTAATGTTTCTTTTAGAGCCATTATACTGTGCCCCCCTCCCTTAATGTATCCATTTGCTCAAGAGCCCACATGGACGTGGAAAGCATTTCTGGTCTGGGCCTCATCTTGTTCCAATCCTTGGGAGGGATAAATGTCTTCAGCACATCAAGTCTTCCAGTCTCCTTGAGGCGTGCATAAATCAGCTCCCACCCGCAGGGTTTCTCAGGGCTTACTTCGCATTTACCATTGGAAGCGCCTCCGCATGGCCCATTTCTCAGGCCCTTTGAACAGACTGTGAGCGGGCAGATTCCACCAGTATATTCCAGCAGACAATCCCCGCACTCCATACACCTCTCCGATCCCTGCCATTCGCCTCGGGAGCCCCCAAGGTTTATCGTATTGCAACCGGGGTGCACCGGCTTCTTTACCATGGCTGCCACAGTTTGGACACCGACACCACAGCATAGCGCCAAGAGGGAATCTGACTCCATTATCGTATCCTCGAGGGGCCTAAGCCTTGAAGCCACGAGGGCCTTTTGGCAGAGGAAATCAACAACGCTGCAACCTGATACTGTCTTCCCCTCCCCTTCTAACCGTTCTTTCATCTCCAGCACCTGAGGTAATCCTCCGGTCTGGCTTGCCTGTGCGCATCCGTCACACCCCACAATAAATACTTTATCTTCACCCTCCAGATACCCTAATATTTCCTCGAAAGGCTTCTGTTCTGAGCGTAACATCTTTATCCTCCTATTAAGCTATGATATATCTTCTTAACTCTCGTCCCTTATGATTCAATAGATGAACAGCGCATGCAATACATGGGTCAAATGATCTTACTATCCGGACTATCTCAAATGGATTTTTTTCATCCCTCACCTTTGTTCCTAACAAGGCCTGCTCAATCGGACCATGGTTACCCATATCATCCATTGGAGATGCATTCCAAGTTGTCGGTACGACACATTGATACTTATGAATCTTTTTATCTTTAATGACAATCCAGTGCCCCAAAGCCCCACGAGCTGCATCTACTATCCCCACGCCAGTTCCCTCTTCAGGCATTGTGTAATCAATATAAGCCGGTCCCCCCGGTTTCAACGAGAGAGCCCAGTCTTCCAGATTCTTGGCTATGTGTAAGGCACAGAGTGCTCGGGCTGCATGCCTTCCAAGAACACTGAAAAGAACGTCTGGTGAAGCATTGAAATGTTTGAGCACGGGGTCCACCATTTCCTTTGTTGCCGGATCACCTGCAGCATATCCCACAGCAATCCTTGCCAATGGGCCAACCTCGTATACCTCCCCATTGTAGCGTGGGGCCTTTATCCAGGAATAGCCTCCCTCTTTACGGGGCATGGGCCTGGTCTCTCCATTAAAAGGATGGAGGCCAGAGGTGTCATGCTCGTACCATGAATATTTAATCCACTCATTGATCTGATCCAGGTCAAGGGGTGAATGTTCTAAGTTTGCCGATGTACTCCCCTGCCTGAATAGTCGCGCTCTTGTTGTGTAGTCCGGGTCGCTCCCGTCCAGGTCAAAAATCCCGTAAGACAGAAATCGCCCGCAACCTTTTCCAATTTCAAAGTAATCGCCATAGGTCTCTGCAACCTTTATCACATCGGGAACATATATATCCTCAACAAACTCCCTGATTTCCCTTGCCCGCGCAAGGAGTGTGGCAATCTTATCAACAGTGGGAATTTCCGTCATACCTCCCGGTGTCACCGCACATGCATGGGGAAGCTTTCCAGCCAGCACCGCTGTTGCTTCATGCCCTTTACGCCTCATGTCTAATGCCTGGACATAATGGGAAACCAGCTCTTGATCGAGGGCTGGCGAAAAACGGTAATCTCCTTCATAGCGCGGCACAAAGGGGGCAAGTTCACCTCGTGAGATAAAGGCCTTTATGCTCTTCAGGGTTCGATCATTTCCTTCATAGGTCGCCACCTTTGTAATATCTACATAATCAAGGGCAGCCAGGTGGTAAAAGTGAAGGATATGATCCTGAACCTGATGAAAGCCCATGGTCAAGTTTCTCATATGGCGGGCGTTATCAGGTATCTTGTCTGCAATCCCAAAGGCGCTATCCAGACTCAATGCCGATGCTGTGGTGTGGCAGTGATTGCAGACCCCACAGATTCGCTCGGTTATCAGGTGGGCATCTCGAGGGTCTCTGCCCTCCAGTATCTTCTCGAATCCCCTGAAAAGCATTCCCGAGCATCTGGCCTCCTTGACCTCTCCGCCATCGACAATTGTCTCTACCTTGAGGTGTCCTTCAATTCGCGTCACAGGATCTATTACTATCTTACCCATTTCTCTCAATCCTCCCATTTTTCCAATATTCACCGATCTTGGGTATATCCACATCAGTAAGTTTCTCATAAAAAGACCCAAGAAAATCCGGGAACTCCGGCTGTGTGCATCCCTGGCACCCCATGCCCGACCTGATGCACCAGTTGACTCCGTTATTCCACTGCCGTATCGGACAATCAGCATAGGTGATAGGACCCTTACAACCAAGCTCGTACAAACATCCCGGATCGCCAAACTTCTTGGCGAACTTCCCCTCGTCGAAATATGCCCTCCGCTGACAGTTCTCGTGAATGAGCTGCCCATAAAAATCCTTGGGTCGAAGAAGGTCATCCAGATCACCCTCTTTAGGAAGACCAACCAGAAGAAGTTTTGCAATGGTGCCTACGAACCAGTCGGGATGAGGGGGGCATCCAGGTACATTGATAAGGGGAGTAGAAATTCCCTCTTCCTTAAAGATCTCCATTACGCTTTTTACCCCAGTAGGATTGGGTCGTGCACCGGGTATTCCGCCGAACGAGGCACAGGTTCCAAGGGCGATCACGGCCATTGCCTTTTTGCCAAGTTCAACTACCCACTGGTAGAATGGCATTGGCTCACCATTTCTCTCCCCTACCATACAGTACACACCCCCATCAGCAGTGGGGACTACCCCTTCAACGATCAAGAGAAACTGGCCCTCATGTTCCTGACCGGTATCCTCTATTGCCTGTATCACCGCATCCCCTGAACCTGCCGAAATATTTGTATGAAACTTCAAAGAAATATGCCTTCCCGGCACCACCTCATCAATCAGCACATTCTTTATGGAAGGAGCCACTGTATTGAGAGCAGAAATAGAGCAGCC
>QMLT01000211.1 GCA_003646875.1 Deltaproteobacteria bacterium | reverse complement strand
GAAATTTTCCTGGCACTCGAGAATTGGTCCAAATCTTGTCATGCAAGACTTCCTGATTTCCCTATTGTTTTTACATCTTTAAGAATCTTCTTACTTCCTTCCCAATCTATATGAAAATTACCAACCAAATTAAAGAAGTTGAGGCACAGGCCTTTTTCCTCTTGATTAAAGATAAAGCGATTATGGCTGTCATACTGTAATTATTTCAGGATACTCTGTCAGCATATACAGATAGTTATCCCTCCTCTAATGGGGTTTATTGCCCACCATTAATTGCTTTTTCCTTGCTCTCTTTCGTAATATTACATCACGAAACCCCTGTTTTTGTACACTTTCGTAGTCATGCACTATGAACAAGAGGCAAGCCTTATGGGTCTTTCATTATACCTTCAAAGGCTTTTAAAAGCCCCTTTTCCTCAGAAGATTCATCGAATTCCTTCAACCATTGCCTTATATACTGTATGTCAACATCAGGGTTTTTGAGGAGAACAGTCCTTACATCTTCTATATCTCTTGGCCGGCCTGCAAAGATTTTATGGATTATAAGATCTTCAGGAGAGGCAAGATTGACCTCCTGCCCTATTATCTTTACCTTTTTTGCCCTCTTTATGGCTTCTGTTTCATATGGGGTATATGAGAAGATGAAATCTACTCTGATACCCGTATGTTCATCCAGTGCAGGCAGCACCATGGTTTGCCTGACAAATGATTCTATCTCTTTAGGCAGAGGTTTAAGATTGAGTTCTTGAACCACGGCAAGAACATCTCTAAGATGATCCACATCCACACCAAGGGTAATGTCTATATCTCTTGTAAGGCGGGGTTCTCCATAAAACAATACCGCCTGTCCTCCGACAACCATGTAAGGAAGGTTATGTTTGTTGAGAGAGACCCCTATCTGGGAAAGGATTTTTTCAAACATGAATTAAGCGTCTTAGCAATTCTTATGTCTACTTCTATACCTTCCAATGGATCTTTAGGAGGGAAAACACCAAGGTTTAATGCCTCATTCCACATATATGTAAAGAGCTTTATGGCAGACTCGAAAGTGAGTTTTCCATCATCCCTGATAAAGTCATCTTCGAATTTTTTAAATATCTCTCGGTGCTTAATCATTTTGTCCAAAAAAATTTAGAAGGTATCTCCTGATTCACCATTTTCTTGTCAAATCCCTGCCTTAGGGGCTCTATGTGTTTAAGGCCGTCCCCTAAAAAGGAATAAATTCCTATTCCATAAATCTTTCTTTTGCTAAAGCTCAGAAACTTCATGCAATTTGAAAAAGATCCTACACATTTCATAAGGTCTCTGAGACCGCCTTCAATTTTTTTATCTCTTTGTCAAATGAAATAACTACCTTTTCAGGAGAGGAACGGGCGGCAAGAATGCAATCAACAATATCAATATTGGAATTTTCATATTTCAGCAGCGCTTCAAGGATTTCTGATCTATCAGGATTTACAATGCCGGAAAAATTCAATATGGCGCTTAATTTTTCCACAATTTCACTTTTTGGAATCTCATAATATTTTTCCATGACATAGACGCATTCAGCAATAATAACGTCCAATATCTCTGCATTTTTTGTCCCTTCAGATAAATCCGCCATAAAGGCTTCCGCTCTGGCACTGAACTCTGGGTGATCTCCCAGTAAATATCTAAGGATAACATTTGTATCAATCAGGTACACCTTCTGCGGCAATTTCATTTGCGATTTTCCCTTGTATTTCTTTTCTTATCGTAGCTAAAGGCGTGTGCCGCCTCGCATATTTTTTCAGGCTCCCCGCCAAAAGATTTGCCTGTGCTCCAGGAATTCCTTTGAGCTTGACCTCGTTGTCTTCAACAAGAAACAATACGCCTCCCTCATTATTCACTTGCAGTCTTTCCCTTATGGACTTTGGTATTGTTACCTGACCTTTTCTTGATATTCGTGCGTACATTCTTCACTCCGATTACTATTTCGTCTTTTCTTACTTTTTATTATATTATTACTATTGCTATGTGTCAAACAATTTTTCTTGCTAATACCCTTATGGCTTCTCTCAAAAGAATTTCGACAATATCTCCTCATTTACCATTTTCTTGTCAAATCCCTGGCCCATAAACCGTAAACCGGGACGCTCTTAAATAAATTAATTGACAAGAGCTAAGTGAGTTGGTAAAAGTGTGCTCATGCCAAGATTAGCCCGACTGGACGCTCCCGGTGTTCTTCATCACGTTATGATCCGTGGTATAGAGCGTCGAAAGATATTTAGAAATGACAAGGATCGAGATGACTTTCTTAATCGTCTGGGAAAGCTGCTTCCTGAAACCCAAACGACCTGTTATGGATGGGTATTAATCCCAAATCACGCCCATTTCCTGTTTCGAACTGGTAAGGTGCCACTGGCTACATTAATGAGGAGGCTTCTCACAGGCTATGCGCTAAGTTTTAATCGCCGACATAAGCGCTATGGCCAACTATTTCAAAACCGTTACAAATCCATTGTCTGCCAGGAAGATGTATATCTTAAAGAGCTGGTTCGCTACATTCATCTGAACCCCCTTAGGGCAGGCATTGTCGTTAATCTTAAGGAACTGAACAACTATCCTTATTGCGGCCATAGTACATTAATGGGCATAAAAGAGAGGCCGTGGCAGGAAGTCAACTATGTACTTGGTTATTTTGGAAGAACCCTTAGGGCTGCAAGAAAAGCCTATCTCTCCTATATGGACTCTGGTCTTGATCAAGGTCGTCGGGATGAACTGGTTGGAGGCGGATTGATCCGGAGCCTTGGTGGATGGTCAGAAGTGAAAAGCCTTCGAATAAAAGGGCAGGCCCACAGAATGAGTGATGAGCGGATATTGGGGGAGTCAGAGTTCGTGAATTCAGTGCTTTCCCAGGCCAATGAAACATACGAACGCAGATATGAACTAAAGGCTCGGGGCTATAATCTCAATCGTATTGCCAAAAGGGTTGCAGAACTCACAGGAATAAAAGAGCATGAAGTCTTTTCAAAGGGGCGACAGCAGCGAAAAGTTAAGGCAAGGAGCCTCCTTTGTTTTTGGGCTGTGAGAGTACTGGGTATGTCGTTGACAGATTTGGCCAGAGAGTTGGAAATGAGCATCTCAGGGATTGGATTTGCAGTGGAAAGGGGAGAGGCCATTGCGCATGACAATAAATATCAGTTGATGGAATAAAATATTTAGTTTATTAAGAGCGTCCCGCCTTAAAAAATATCTAATAATGATTATAAGCTGTTCAATTGATGAGATGTAATAATATGACAAACAAACAAAACGTAATGAACAAGTCGATTGTTTCTATTGTCCATTATGAGAGTCCCCTAGAATCAGTTCGAAAGGCCGTTGAACTGTCCCATGGCCTGGATCACCTGCCCGCCAATGCAAAGGTCTTTATCAAGCCCAACATCGTCTTCTGGACAAAGGAGGTGCCATTCCCCAAATGGGGTGTAATCACCACCTCCCGCGTTGTAGAGGATATGGTGGTACTTCTAAAAGAACGGGGGATCGATGATATCACCATTGGAGAGGGGATGGTCACAAATACTCCCAGGGATAGGGAGACCCCTGCTCACGCCTTTGAGACCCTTGGTTATAATGTCCTGAAAAAGCGTTACGGCGTCAAATACATCAACGCCTTTGAGCGGCCCTTTGATAAGCTTGATCTTGATACCGGGGTATTGTTCAATTTCAACACCGATATCCTTCACAGCGACTTTGTGGTCAACCTTCCTGTACTCAAGACCCATAACCAGGCCAAAGTCAGCCTTGGAATCAAAAATCTCAAAGGAATGATCGATATCAATTCTCGAAAAAAAAGTCACAGTGCAGACCAGAAAAAGGACCTCAACTACCATATTGCAAGGCTCGCCAATAAGATGCCTCCGATGTTCACACTTCTGGATGGCATCTACACCAACGAACGAGGGCCCAGCTTTGATGGACGGATAAGGCGAAGCAATATCCTGGTAGCATCAGCAGATGTCCTATCAGCAGACATGGTGGGAGCGAAGGTACTCGGATACGAGCCCTCAGATGTCCCGCATTTGGTCCATGCAGCCCAGTATAGGCAAAGGCCCCTGGATTTATCCGACATAGAGGTGGTAGGGGAAAGGATAGAGGATGTGGCATCCTTCCACGAATATGATTTTCCCTACGTTGAAAATAATACCCTCCGACGCTCTCTGGCGAGAATGGGGATCAAGGGTCTTTCCTATCCAAAATACGACCTCAGTATGTGCACAT
>QMLT01000210.1 GCA_003646875.1 Deltaproteobacteria bacterium | reverse complement strand
GGTGGAGCTGATTTTGCTGTAGTACACAATGTCTTTCCAGCCGAAGACATTTGTATCAAGCCCTTCACGGATTTCATTGGGTAAAAGCAAATCGGAGATCGTTCGCAGAAGATATCCCTTTTTGGGAGAGGATTCGATACCATAGCCTTCTTCTCGTAATTTGCAGATATGCTTCCATATGGCGGTACGGCTGACTGCGAGTTGTGTGCTTAATGCCTCGCCAGAAACCCAATTTCCCTTTTTTTCTTTTAGGTATAGTAGTAGATGATCTTTTGTAGACATGGCCTCGTTTAGGTCCGATATGATGAAAGGAAATATCACTATTAAAGGAATATTAATAATAGAATATTTTTTATTGTCAACTTAATAATAAATTATGGTTGACATTGATTTCCTTTGTGTACGTTCACCTTTTTTATTATCGATTTCTGCCCGAAGTCATTTGAGGGGGAAGGCGGCGCTATTGAGAAAGATACCCTGCCTTAAGGAAGGATCATAAAGAGGAAACCTTGAGTGATCTCGGCAGTCTTTAATCCTGGATAAACGGTAAGGTCAAAAGGGCATGTGGTATGATTAATACATCCAGATCAGGTCTTCCGATATGTGTGACTGCAAATTCTAATGCCTTCTCCATGGTCTGAGCAGGGATCATCTTTGTGTCCTTTACAATGTCTGGAAATTCTGAACCAACTATTACAACAGGGATTGCCTCCATAACCTTTGCCATGACAAAGGCCCTTTGCGCACCGGGCTGGTAGCCTCTTTGACGCATGGTATCCAATAGAGCGGACATACTCGTTGCTGATCGCATTTCTTGATAAAAGCGCTGTTCACCAATGCCCTTGCCAGCGCCCTCATCGCACCTGGCAGGGGTGATGAGCACGCCTCCTTTCTTTATCACCGGAGTTGGCGCAAAGAATATATAACTCGGTGCTCGGCTTGCCTGGTAGAGATTGATATCTTTAGGAAACCCAACTCCCCCTATTACGACATCATATTGATGTGGAACGGGCGCTGTATATAATTTTTGAGCTACCGATACCAGTTTTGCAAATGTGGCCTCTGGCTCGCCTCCGTAAATGGCAACAGGCCTTTTTTCTTCATCTAAAACAACATTAAGAATAAAGCGCAAGCCAGACCTTCTGGCCGCTTCTGCAATTGCCTGGTGAAAAGGATTGCCCTCTATCAGACCCAGGCGTGTGCCAGGAAGATCGAGCATTTTAGGGCCATGGGTATATGCAATCGTTGCTTCACCTGCAGCGCCAATTGCCACTGTTTTCCTTGCGCCTGAATATCCTGCATATTGATGGGGCTCAACAATCCCGGTAGCGATGAGTAAATCTGCTTCATAGGTGATTTTGTTTACTGATACAGGTGTTCCCTTTTCCGTTTTTCCCAACTCCACAAGGTGAGCGGGATTTTGAGGTTCATTATCTACAATATGGTACTGTTGCACCACCTCTGCCCCAAGTTTAGCCACTTTTTCTTCATATGTGCTGGGCCTATGCAGGCCGGTCCCGCATAACAGGGTAATATCATGCTTGCGCACACCGGCTGTATGGAGTTCGCGCAGGATTGGTGGGACAAGCAGGTAATCAGGGCAATCCCTGGTAATGTCGGTGAATACGATACATGCGCTATCCCCTTTGTGTGCAAGCTCACGAATAGGGACTGAGTTGATTGGCTCCGCTAATGTGGTATCAATAGCAGTAGATATATCGCCGAGGGGTGGAAGGCCCTGGGAATGAATTACTTCTCCTTTCATCCCTGGTAAAAGGTCAAATTTTATCTCTGTCTTTCCATACGGCACTTTGTACATGACTATTTCCTTGATTGTTCTATATCTGCTTAAGAAATCCCATTAGATTTACCAAGGGTCATAATCGCTTATGAAGCTATTATATGATAGCAATATTAATTGCCTAAATGTCATTCTTCCAGATGGCACCCAACTTGGCTGCATCATGTTTTCTTAACAGGAGAGCCGGGTTGAGGAAAGAGCTTCCCTATAAAAGCTATCAGTTGGAAAAAGAAGTGTTCAAATGAGTGCGCAAAGTTTGACTGATGGACAAATCGTTGTAAATCAGCCCCTCCATATTGTTCAATGCCCCAAACAAGAAATCCACATATATAGATTCCTATGATAGCCCTATAATTAGACCTAAGATTTTGTCATATGGGCCTAACTTAGTAATACCCTTGATCGCAGAAGGTATAAACCGGGCCAAGATGCCAAATAAGATCAGAGACAAAAACAGGACAAAAAGGGAAAGAGGAATTTTCCCCAGCGCTCCACTACCAGAAAGTCCAGCAAATCTTGGCGAGTTATAAATTAAAGTGGTAATTACAAAAACCGATGCCAAAGTTAACACGATTCGTGATGCCCCTAAAAACCCCATAATGAAGTAAACAAAATTTAAAAAATAGGAATGCCTAAATCAATTGTCCCTATATCCATTTCCCGCCTCTTTTTGTTTTCTCTGATCTTTTATACAGACTATCATAAAGGTCTAGCAAGTACTCTTATTCACTTTAGGCATTTTAGGCGCTTAAGCCATTAAAGGGATAACTTGTCGGTTTGAGGCCGAGCTTTGCTAGCGCTATAATACCTTATTTTTCTTTGGAGTTGGCATCCCCAATCCCGATCAATCGGGATGTCCTGGGAATGGCTGCTGATAAAAAAGGGATTAACCCTTGTCGAGCAATCCCTTGATAGGCAGCCTGGCGTCCCCAACCGGATTTGAACCGGTGTTGTCGGCGTGAAAGGCCGATGTCCTGGACCTGGCTAGACGATGGGGACATAAAAAAAGCAGAAAGTGGGCCGTGCGCGAATCGAACGCGCGACCAACGGATTAAAAGTCCGCTGCTCTACCGGTCTGAGCTAACGGCCCAAAATATCAGGCTCACGCTCATTAAGTAGCATTATTGCCAGGCTGTGTCAAAAAAATTATGCAGAAATAAGGTTTCCTGAGGCTTATTAATCCGGGCTTAGGGCAAATATGTGGTTTTGAATTAGGTCTATTTCCTCTTCATTTGGTGGGTAAGGGTAATTCCACTGCTTTTCACCTGGAAGACAATTACCAAAAGGCCTGTTACAGGCAACCTCTCCATCCTCGTCAAGACAACCACCGGTCATAAAAGGTCTACCTGAATTGATGATTTCCCATATGTCATCTTTTGGCAGGCCAAAGTCTATGATATGACCATCCTTATCAAAGATCATGCGAGATCCCTTTATAGATTTTTCTTCTAATAAATAACGTGCGAGCTGTACCCTAAGATAGGATGGCCAGGGTGGCTGTTTTCTGTTCTCTAATCTGGAACCCGGTTCAGCAAAAAAAGAAAAGAGATGGTTCACAGCCCCTAAATTCCATGCCCTTTCCATGATGGAAACCATCTCCTGTTCAGTCTCACCCATGCCCACCATGAGATGGATTCCAACATTTCTCATACCAAATATCTCAATACCATCCACAACGGTTTGCCAGTATCTCTCCCACGTATGAGGCCCTGATACTCCTTTCCCCCGGTAAAGATCAAAAAGCTCTGGAGTGGCCAGATCGATAGCTACACCAATCATATCCGCCCCACTTTCCCTCATTGCTTTAAGATCATCTATCTTTAAGACCGTTGGGCTTGTAAGAATAGAGATTGGAATCCTCGTCTCCTTCTTTAGCCGCTGGGTCATAGCGATGGTATCTCTTCGACATCTACCGTTTGTGATCATGGAAATGCATGTCCGTCTTACATATTTAGGGCCATCGTTGATGGCATCAATGATAGCATCCATGGAAAACAATGGCCATTGGACCATAATGAATGTTTTCTGGTCATAGGCGCCTGTCCTTTTTTTTGCCAGTCCACAGTATGCACAATTAGCTGCGCATCCCTCAGGGTAATGAACAAGAAGATTAGCGCATCTATTTTTTGCCCCCCTATAAAAACGTCCTTCACTAAGCCCGAGGGACATAGCTGTTGCAGCGCTTATCCGTGCATAATCAGGACTTTGTTTTTTCCCATTTCTGACCATTTTTTGTTACCAAACAAAGTGAACTATAGTGAACTAAAGCCCGCCCTGGCGCTAAATGCTCTTGTCAGCATACTAAATGTATATGCCAGTATGTGCTCTAATCACCCTATTAAGCCTATAGGCCAGGGCTGGGCCAGGGTTATAGGTTGAACGTGTAAACCGTTTGATTATTGCTTGCGTTAACATCTTTCGGCATTGTTAGATATTTACCAAATT
>QMLT01000209.1 GCA_003646875.1 Deltaproteobacteria bacterium | reverse complement strand
TGCTTCTCTGACCTTCTGCTCAAGCGATTCTCTTAAGAGATCACTCAGGGATTTTTCTCTGCTCGCGGCAATTACCTTAGCCTTCTTCAATAATAATTTGGGCAAGGATAACGTTACATTCTGTCTTTCCATGAATATACTCCTTTGTAAAAGATCACGTCAATATGTATATCACGTATTAATGTGAGATATCAACAGCAAAATGTTATCAGAGGTTTGGTTGCGTAGATGGTCAGAATATAAACCGGGACATGAGCGTAGAAATTGTATAAATAGGCCGAAAAGGCGGGCTTAAGATTCGCCAGCAGATGAGGAAGATATGATGAATTCAGCTATCTTTTCTGCGCTGTTGCCAAAAAGTTCTTCCATCTCGAGCAGGTTAAGATATTCATCCTTCCAGGATAGGTCTGTCTCTTCAACTATGTTTTTAATGTGGCTAAATTTATCGCCCAGGGCCTTTATCTTTTTTGACAGGTCAACATCTTTATTAAACGCAACATCAAGAAGCAGGAGATGATCAATGTGAGGCCCTTTTTTCATTATGGGGATAATAAGGATGCTTCTGTTATCAATCTTTCCTTTTCCAATAAAGACGTTTCCTGCCTTCACAATGATTCTCTTTGTTCCTTTAAGCCTGTTGCCTGATTCGGCGCGGGAGATAAGTTTAGAGGAACTGCCTGTCTTCTTTAAGATTTTGATCATTGAATTTTCAACCGGTTCACCGGTAAATGTAAGATTCCTTATTTCATAAACGGTCTCACCTTTTATTTCGGCAATAATTTCCTGAAGGTTTTTCAACACAAGAACATTCATGTTAAGAAGATTGCTTACGTCAAATCCATTTTTCTTCAGGCTCTCAAATATAAGCCCCTCGATTGGTTTCCATATCCTGCTTGTTCCCACTGTAACTGTTTTGGCTTGGTGCTTTATTGCATCTATAGGCCTCGCCATATCATTTATAGCCTCCCCTATAGAGCGAAAGAAGATATCAAACATATTGGGGGCTGTTCCGCTAACGCCAAAATCCAGCTCAAAGTCAGACACAGGCAAGCGTCCAGAAAGATATTTTAACAAAAGGGTCAGATCAGAGGCGGCATTGAGTTCCATAGCTGTAGTGTATCGCCTCTCTTCCATTCTTTTTTTGAAATAAGAAAAAAATTTGGCAGTTTTCTCTTGAAAGACCTTCTCCAGTATTGTTTGGTAGATATCAAGCCCTTTTTCAATCGAGGCGGAAATATATGAACTTATCTCCTGTCTGAAATCAAAAAGAAAACGAGATTCTTCATTTATTGCCCGTGCTGCGTAATAACCCCAGAGATGGCCTACCAGCGTTGTTATGATAGGAGAGAACCGCTCCTCTGTCTCTGGCACATAAATTAGTGAATCTGCATAGGGTTTAAACCGTTCCTCGCCCTCAGTAGCTATCACGATGGTCGTGGCCTGATGGGCCTTGAATATGGCGGTATCCTTGATAATATCATTTATCACATTGCCTCTATTGCCGGCTGCACAGATAACAATGAGAGGTTCTGATGATAGGTCAATATGCTTTTTATCTTCAACTACATCTGAAGAGATGGTCTTATAACAGAGTTCGCTCAATTTTATCCGGATCTCGTCAGCAGCTATTTTGTTGTAGCCACTCCCAACAACCGCCCAGTATTTCTTTGTAGGCGCAAATGTGCTGGCTGATCTGGCGATTTCATCTTCCCTTGCAAGAACCTCTTTCATTAATGAGGGGATGCGCATAAGCCTTTGCAGTTCCCCGAGGATAAAATCATCATCCCTCTTGTTAGTTAATTGTGCCAGTTTTAGACCGAGAATCCCTCCGCCCGCAATCTGAGAATAGTAGGCTTTGGTGGAGGCCACAGACATTTCAACATCTCTACCGTTGCTGGTATACAAAACACCATCTACCTTAAAGGTGATATCTGAGTCCCGTCTATTCACAATTGCCATGGTATAGGCCCCATGTTGCCTTGCCATATCTATGGCCATATTTGTATCTGTGGTCGTACCGGACTGGGTTATGGCGATAATCAAGGTATCTTTAAGATTCTTTTTCAACAGGCTTCCGCTAAATTCTGAGGCCTTGAGAGGGGCGATATCGATGCTGCTGTTGGTAAGATAATATCTGAGCAGTTCAGCGCAAGCATTGGCAGCAATCCCCGCGGTCCCCTGACCTATAAATAAGATTTTCCTTATTTTGTTTTGTGTGAAGGCCTCTGCTAAAACAAGAGGCATAGCTTTATGATCTAAGATTATTAGTGGATGCCTTTTTCCGTTTTTTTGTGATATCCTCCACCTGTTCTGAATTGTTTTTTCCACTGATTCGGGAGATTCGGAGATTTCTTTAAAGAAGTAATGGGGAAAATCCTGGCTATCAATATCCCTTGAGGTGATCTCGGTCTGTTTTATTATGTCTTCAGAAAGCTGAATGGGCTCTCCATTATAATAGAGCGCCTTAATGCCGGTAAGCTCACCGGATGATTCCTGGTCTAAAATAAATATCTGCCCCTCTTTTTTGCCTCCTGATTCATTCACACTTTGTTCCCCCTCCATCTTTATATATCGGGAGGTCTCTTCCACAAGGCCATAGATTTCCGAGGCAGCGGAATAACATTCTTTACCCAAACCAATAAAAAGTGTCTGCCCGCTGCCTCTCTGGGCAAGAAAGATTTTCCCTGGTGCAATGTCAGTGTGCATGGCTATGGCATGAAAACCTGTAAAATCATTGACAGCTAATCGGAATGATTCATCAATGGGGCGGCCTTGACAGAAATATTTTTGTATCTGAAGAGGTATAATTTTTGTATCTGTAGTGATTTCATCAGGGATGGATTGTTTCGTTTCTCTTTCATATTCTTCTTTTAGAATGAAATAGTTATCAATATCACCATTCAAACATGTGTGAATAACTCCTGTATTATCGCTCGATTCATGGATTTTACCATTACTGATAGTAATATTATCAACTGGGTGACAATTGGATTCACTTATTTCCCCTACAGAGGCCCAGCGTGTGTGGGCAACAATAGTTTGATATATAAGGGGAAAGGTAATAAATAATTGAAAAATACGGTCATCATGAATCTGTTTCCTTAAGAATTTCACATTATCGCCTAAATGCCCAATCTGGACTGCGATCTTGTAGGTAAAGGTGATGGAAACAGTGTTCCCAAGCCTGTTAACGGTAATACACCTGTTTCCAAGAATTTTTTCCTTCTGTCGGTCCAAAAACTCATCCAGTAATGATCTTTTTGTTAATTCTTTTTCGAACTCGAGATAATCTTTGTTCTCTATTATTGTGATAACAGAAATACCTGCTGAGTCTCTGCCTCTTACCTCTAATCGATCCAGGTTGTTAAAGAGGGTATTTATATATTTAAGGTGTGTAAAGGCCGGGAACGATAATTTTCTATTCTTATAGATAGATAGCTCCTCTACCTTTTCTAAATTCTTTAGTATCTCTTCTTTTAAAGACCAATGAATATCCTTTAACAAATTTATTCTCTCAAGTATGATCTCATTTTCCTCAATGGGGAGGAGGGTTAATGTTTTAATATGTTCATTTTCTTCCCTACCAATTACCTTTTCCAGGGCAAGGCATATTTTCTCAAGCTTTTTCTTTGTGGGGGCATCTTTAAAAAGTGTGTAAAGAGAGGATGTCAATTTGATATTCCCGATATGGTTTTGTAATTCCTTGATAAAGGTTTCCCCCCCGAGATAGTTCCCTATTAGGTCTCTTTTATCCTTTTTTAACTTTTTATAGGTATGCCCCTTTAGTTGAAGGATAATGGATTCTATTTCTCCTAAAGGGATTTTAGGTATGGCAAATTCTTCTCTGTTAAAGGCTACGATACCGGTAAGCCCGCAGTTAAGCTGACAGCCTTGAACCGGAAAAAAAATAAAGGAACCAGGCGGGACGTTCTTTAGACTCTTCCCAAAATAAATTCTCTGCGAAAAATTTTTTTTAAAGAGGATCGTTATTTTTTCTAAAAAAGCCATTTTTTTATAAGAGATCTCATGTGGTGTATTCTACCATTGCCATGATTATATGGTAAGTATGGGTTTTTACAACAATTTAAAATCAGTTCTTTTTTGTGTCATGGTCAAAGGGAAAGGTCAAAGAGTAATTTCATACGGAGAACTAAACCAGGATTGACTGAAAAGTATATTTATTTGGTTGCGGCGAACAATAAATAAATACAATGATCGCCCTGATAAAAAGAAGAAATGTTTTACAAAGAGGTTAGGATT